>JBAIYS010000006.1 GCA_036763105.1 Peptococcaceae bacterium 1198_IL3148
TTTATGAATAAGCTGATTTTAGCTCATTTATCATGTGTTATTTTTTGAAACATGCGTTTTCACTATGCGCAAATGTTTCTTTTTGTGGGCGCGATAAATCGGCCCCTACAAAAACACTTGCATGCAATAATGAATGTTTTTTTATCCGGGCTCAATGAATTGAGCCTCTACAACATCCATCTCTTACTGTTTAGTTTTCAAGGATCTGTTTGTTTCCAGTTGTTGCCGCCGCCTCAGCAGCGACGTTTATTAGTTTAACACTGAGCCAACTTTATGTCAACTGGTATTTTTTACTTTTGTTTTCGCTTTCCATGTTGCTGTTTCCGTCCGCCTCATCGGCGGCGGAATTTTATTTTATTACTTTTGTATCTTTGTTGCAAGCAACAATTTTTGGTAACTGTAAATAATATTAAATTTAAAAGCGCGGTATGATGACCGCGCTTTTCTACTCTCTTCTCAATGCCACTATTGGATCTAATTTAGAGGCTTTGTTTGCCGGATATATGCCAAAGAATACACCGATAATTGCTGAAAATAGGAACGCAAATAGCGCAGTCCACCACGACACCAGTGGCGGCAGATTAAGAAAATACGATGCTACCATTGATCCAGCATAACCTATGCAGATACCTATTACACCGCCTGCGGAGCAGAGCACCACCGCTTCAATTAGAAACTGAGTTAATATATCTTTTCTTGTGGCCCCCAAAGCCATCCGAATGCCAATTTCACGTGTCCTTTCGGTAACTGATACCAACATAATATTCATTACACCAATACCACCAACGAACAGTGAAATGCCAGCAATGCTACTGATAATTAAGCTCATAATTCCAGTGACTTTGCCAACCATTTCCATTTCTTGTTCCATACTATAGGCATCATAATGATTAGTGGTATTATGACGTCGTTCTAAAATTTTTTTAGTTCGATCCATAGCCTGATAGACCATTTCTTTGCTGGCTGCACTGCCCATTAACATATTTACATATTCCCATTGGGATGAACCAACCATAAAGGATACTGGTATATAAGCATTTTGATCTGGTTGCATGCCCGGCAACTGGGATTCCCTTTTTTTAATCACACCAACAACCAGCGCTGAATTACCGCCTTCAATCATCACCCTTTGACCCACCGGATTTTCAAAACCAAAAAGCTCATTGGCCAATGCCTCATCTAAAACTATTACCCGTCTACCAACGGCATCATCCTGTTCGTTAAAAAACCTGCCCCATTGTATTTCTAAATTTCTGATGTATTGATAATCAGTGGTGGTGCCAATGACTTGGACTGTTTTTTTACCTTCAGAACCCCGAATTTCCTGGCGCTCATATTTCATTGGGGCCAAATACTTAACCTCCGAAGACAGCGCTTTGACAACGGTGATATCTTCTTTAGTGAAGTCCCTCAACCTAACATACTCACCCTCCCGGTAATTGGGGTATATCTGAAAAATATTAGTACCATATTGTTCCAACTCGCCAATAATCATTGCTTTACCGCCTTCACCAATGGCCATAACCAAAATTACTGCCGCTATGCCAATGACGATGCCTAGGGTAGTTAAAAATGAACGCAATTTATTATTTTTAATTCCCTCTAGAGAAACAATTAAAAACTCTTTTAAATTCACACCTACACCCCTTTACTAGAGGCTATTATACGGTTATTAACTTGCTCATCTGCAATTAACAAACCATCTTTAAATCGCAAAATTCTTTCGGCATATTGGGCAATATCAGGCTCATGGGTAACCAAAACTATGGTTGCTCCGTCACGGTGTAGTTCTTGAAAAATAGCCATAATTTCTTCACCAGTGTGGGTATCTAAAGCACCGGTCGGCTCATCGGCCATCAGCACAACTGGGTTATTAACTATAGCCCTGGCGATGGCCACCCGCTGATTTTGACCACCGGAAAGTTCATTGGGTCGATGATATATGCGCTCACCTAGCCCTACCCTTTCTAAGGCAGCAATTGCTTTTTGGCGTCGCTCGCTAGGCTTGATGCCAGCATACAGCATCGGCAATTCTACATTTTTTAAGGCGGATAAACTGGGTATCAGGTTAAAGGCCTGAAAAACAAAGCCCAACTGCTGATTGCGCAATAAAGCGAGGGCATTTTTGCTTAGCCCCGACACTTCCTTACCAGCCAATTGATATGAACCTTCGGTGGGGGTGTCCAATAGCCCCAACAAATTCATCAGAGTAGACTTGCCAGAACCCGATGGTCCCATGATCGCTACAAATTCGCCCTTTTTTATAGACATGGTGATGCCCTTCAACGCTTCAACGGCGATGTCACCTGTTTGATACACTTTTTTTACATTTGTTATTTCGATCATCTGTTTTCACCTATCACTACTGGTTGTCCGTCCTTTAATTGTGGTGGTGGATTAAGGATTACCGTCTCCCCAACCTTTAAGCCAGACACAACGATATCAAATAGTTCGTTACCGGGTTCAGTCTTTATTTTCTTTTCTTTGGCAATACCATCTTCAACTGTATAAACTATGGTTTGTCCATTTTTACTAATAATGGCTTCAAAGGGTACGGTCAAAAACTCTTTATTTGGCATAGTAATTATTTTTAAATCCACTGTGTATCCAGGTTTTAACCCCTTTGAATTATTTTGTAAAGTTACCGTCACCGGCACACTACTATTACCTTCACCCTCGGAAATAGCCGCCGCCGCCACCCGAGTAACTTCACCATTAAATACTTTGTCCGGGACAGTGGCGGTGGTAACCTGGGCACTTTGCCCCGCTTCTATGTCACCGGCATCAAGCTCGTTTACCTTTGCTGTTACCTCCAACTGGCTATCTTTGCCAACCACTAAAATGCGACTGCCTTCTAACACCCGGTTGCCCTTCTCTGCACCCACAAAAAGCACCACCCCGTCTTCCTTAGCAATAAAGGTGGCTAAATCCAAACGCTCTTTAGCTTGGGCAACCTCCTGTTTGGCCAGATCAACCTGAGATTGTAATGAGGAAACTTGCTTGGCTGTGGCACCTTGCTGGGTTCTCATTTTGGTTTGCTGATAGTTAGCATCTGCTTGGGCATAGCTAACTCTAGCACTTTCCATTTCTTCTAAGTTTACCACGCCCTCATTATAGAGGCGTTCGGTACGATCATAGTGGTTTTTAGCCTGATCATATTGGGCTTTAGCAGCGGCCAACTCTAATTCGTCGTTAATGGCAAGGGCCTTTGCCAATTCTGCCTCCTTTATGGCTAAATTAGCTTTGGCATTTTCATACTGCCTGCCTAATTCTAAGGTGTCTAAGCGACCCAAAACCTCCCCCTTTTTGACCCGATCACCCACCTCCACCGTTAACTCCATTAAAGTGCTGTCTACAGGTGTAAAAAACTCTTGTTTATCAACAGACTCCAAGCTTCCACTGCTTATAATGCTGCGCTCTACGCTTCTCTTTTCAATTTTCCCCGTCATCACTGTAACACCTGTATCTTTGTTGCCAGTGATAGATAACAGTGTGCCAATAATAAAAATAACTAGTAAAGTAGTTAATAACCATTTACTCCACGTTGGCAATCCTTTAATTTTTAGCCACAATGCAATAACTTTTTCTTTCATTCTTTACCTCCAGGCGAAGTTACTTCTTTAATTTATAATCCATCAGTATTTAGACACCACAACTACATAAAACATAACAAAATTTAGTAAAAAAATAAACAAGTGTCGTTTTTAATGCGCCTTGTTCTTTACTGTCTGGATATTCTTTCACCGGTAAGCTTGTCCAACAGTTTCATAACCCCCGTTCCGTATTTAAATACGTCCAGTTTGCTATTATATACAATTTGTTTGATACCAGGTAAAGTAACCCCCCAGGTTACCCAATTCATCGTTCTGTTACTGGCAATATTCAAATGTTCCCTGATTATCGTTGAGCGGCTAATATCAGTGTTGATGGGTGCCAACAATTTTTCGTAGTCTTTACCTTGGGCTATGGACTGGGCGGCATAAACCCCGGTACGAATGGCCGCCATTTGACCAAATCCTAAAAAGGGTTCCAAAAAACCACCGGCATTGCCTGCCAGCATAATATTTCCCAAATGATGCGGATAAACCAAGCCGGTGGTATGTTCTAACGTAAAACTTTCAATAATCTTATACTTCTTATCAAATTGTTCATTTTCCCAAAACAAATGCCAGTAGTCATCCATTTCTTCCGGGCCAATATTGCGGACAATTAACACCAAAGAAGCCATATCTGTGCTAAAGGGGGTCAAGTAAGCATAGCCAGTGTCGTTATATTTTTTGTTAAACCACATTATTAATGTGGTGGGGTCAAACTCACCCAAAATGATTGCGCCCCGCAAAATAGAATGAAATAAATTATCCCACAGCCCCAGTTCCTTGGCAATCTGATTAGTACCAGTACAAACCACCACCTGGTCATAGACTCGGCTTAATTCTTCATAATCAGCCTTAACATTGTAATTCACCTTGGCTTTAATCATTTTGGATAATTGATCCTCAACACTACCATCATGCTGCCCACGGTTAAAAAAGTACCCCAAACTACCTTTGATATCCCGCTTAATTCCAGAGAAATTCATGTGCACTTTGGTCATTTTATTTAATGGTTTTAACTTGATATGAAATTGTTTGTCAAGGTAAGCTATCGGATCGGTTTTGGGACGAATAAACAATTCCATCATTGCTGACACATGGGGAAATATCTCCCCGGAACGACTGCGTTCTTCAAAAATATCCGGCTTAATCCCCAGACGTTCCAATTCATGGGCACAGGAAAGGCCAGACATTCCCGCACCAATAATCGCCACCTTCATTTTTGTCACCTCAAATGTATATTTGAATAAATAATTTCTAAAACTTAGTTCAGGGGTGCTTTTATGAGTTTGTATACATTTATAATTCTAACTTTGGCATTGGGCATCGGTGCCATTGGTTACTTTTTATTTATCGCTTGGTTGGATAAACACTTAACCGGGTTATGACAACCCGGTTAAAGCTGAATTTTCGGTACAATTTTACTAATGGGGAATGGCTTACCTTCAATGGAGTGAATCTTTTTTTGCAACATGGTAATATGTTGCATTTCTTCGTCACGCAAATTGATAAAGAACTGTCTGGCCATGGGATTTGTAATTTTTATTGCTTGCTCATTATAAAAGGCCTGATTATCCATTTTGCTCATTAAAGCATCATAAAGCAGGTCTAGGGTGTCCAAACCGCAACACCTCCTACTTAAGATTGAACTTACTCATTTCTTGCTTTAGTTTGGCCACATGGGAACGGCTGGCCACAGCAAAGTCGCCAAATAATGCCGTCAATTCCTTATTTTTTACCATTTTAGACCAATAAAAGTATTTAGCTGTAAACCGTTCTTCTCGCTCCACTGCTATTTTAAAAGCATAGTTCATTAATTCTTTTTGGGATAGTCTGCGCATTTTCCATCACCTGTTACTATTGTTTCAGAGAAGTTATCTTTTTATGACAAGTTAAACCGAAACTAACAGCGGATAATTTTTAATATACTGGATAAATTAGACTTGAGACTTTTTTCAGGTGGTGACTAAGTGAAAGTAGCTATTATCGGTGCTGGCATAGCAGGTTTGGCCTGTGCCATAGAATTAGAAAGACTAGGGATTACTCCAGAAGTATATGAACAACGTTATCAGGTAGGAGATCCCTGTTCCTTTCCTGCCGTGATGCTGGATCTAGGCTTGGTAACATCTGAACAAATACGCTACTTATACAAACAATATCGGTTAAAAATTAAACCATTGGCTAAAATTAAACGGTTGGTTTTACATAGCCCTAACCACAAAAAAACTTTTACCGGTCAACTGGGGCATTTTGTAGAAATGGGTCATTCTGACAATAATTTACACAATCAACTTGCCAGCGAGCTAAAGGTGAAAATTAATCTACGGCAAAATGTCGACTATTTTAAAATTAGAGATAACTACGATTGGGTGGTATTGGCGGATGGTTCACCCAGCATTCCAATACAATTAAATATTTGGCAATCTACCTTTCAGGGCTGGGTGCGGGGCGGCAATATGGTGGGGGAATTTGCACCCAGCACAGCCGAAGTCTGGGTTAACCGTGAGTTTGCCCGGGAAGGTTATGCGTACCTGGCACCCTATAACAATAAAGCAGCGGCCTTAACGTTATTTGTAAATGGTATCAGTCGGCAAGAACTGCACGACTATTGGAATACATTTATCAATAAATTGCAGTCTGAGCCTAAATTTACAGCATTCTTTGAATTAGAATATCAAACGGGCAGGCTTAAAAAACATCAAGTGGCCAACACTATAATAGTAGGCAACGCTGGAGGGTTTGTGCCAGCCCTGTGGGGGCAAGGGTTGATGATGTCAATGATCAGTGGTATTGAAGCGGCTCGCAGTATAGTGAAAGGTAGTAACTACGAACAAAAAGTAAAAACACTGATTAAGGCTAATGAAAGATTAGATAAGATACATCAATCCTTAAACCAGCTTGATAACAGTGGGCTGGATATGCTGGTAAAAATGTTAAAGGTTCCGGGGGTGACGTCCTTAGCCACCACGGCCCACTACAGTGGCGTAAAACTAATATCAAATTTAATCAGCAGAATAAGCGGCAATAATAAGGAGTTTTTAGACTAATGATTGAATGGATTGTAACCTTTGTACTCAGTTGGATAATGTTCGCATTGCTGATTGATAGGCAACTGCTTAAATACACCCTTTGGGGTGGAATAACTGCTATCATTCTGCAATTAATAGTGGATACAAGTGCCGATGCCATGGGCATTTATCATGTTATGGCCCAGCTCAAGCTGGGCGGTGGCTCAGTTTTTTTTACCTTTGGCGCTGTGTTCACCATGGGTACAATATTTGTACAGTTTATTCCTATCAATCGTTGGTTAAAAATTTTGCATATCCTGGCCACCGCCACGTTATTTTTGGGATTGGAATATCTGTTGGTGCAACGCAGTATCATTACTTACCACAATTGGGGAATGGGGCTAAGTTGGCTCACAAACCTGGTTGTCTTTATTACCATCACCTGGCTGGCGGAAACCTTTAATTTCAATAAGAAAACAAACAGTTTCTAATCACACATTCGGGACAAATTAAAGGAAGGTGTAATAATACGCCTTCCTTTTAATTTTATATCATTTTTAATTATTTACTGCTTTTAAAAGGGAAGTAAAGCCTTCATCCTCTACAGTCTCTTTGGTTACTTCTTTATTTTGGGTAAACATAAAATCGTCCAATGCCCCTTCAATGGAAACATTGGCAGGCACAAATAAGAAAATACCCGTTCCCACCCGGCTGGCTTTGCCATTGATAGCAAAAACCACACCGCTTAAATAATCCAATACTCTCTGGGCTTGCTCAATACTCATTTCGGTTAAATCTACCACCACCGAATGGTTGTCCCCCAAATGATTGGCAGCATTCTGTACCTGATCATAGGAAGTCGGTTTTAAAATTACCATTTTGGTGTTATATGTATTAGTGGGTACACTGGTCAATTTGGGGCGACGTTCCTCTTCTCGCTCCTGCGTTTTAGAAGAAAACCAACTATTTTTTGTTTCTACCTTTTCTTCTTTTTTCATTGCAGGCATTATCTCTTGAGGCTCGTCTTCTTCCACCAATTCAAATCCCAGCATGCCTAAAAACTTATCCGCTAGCTTTGCCAAGACGAACTCTCCCCTCATCATAATATTACTGACACTTACACTAATAACTTTACATGTTTTGGTAACAAAATGCAACAATTTTTTGTTAATATTAGGCAAAAGGTCCCATTACGTCACTACAGACTTCCTATGACAATTTTAGACACTTTTATAGCCTGTTCAATATCTTCTCTTAATATATCTTTATGGGTAACAAACCGCACCAGTTGAGGGCCAAATCCCGATGCCTTCACACCATGTTTTTCCAACTCATTTACAAAGGTTTTAGCATCCATATCTATGGCTGTTATGTCAACCAGTACAATATTTGTCTGCACCAAATGCAGTTCCACCCGCAAACCCTTTATTTTTGCCAGCCCCTCTGCTAAGGCTCTGGCATTGGCATGGTCATCGGCAAGGCGGTCGATCATTTTTAAAGACACCAAACCGGCCGCTGCCAATATGCCCGCTTGTCGCATGCCGCCACCTAAAGCTTTACGATATTTGCGCGCTTTATCTATAAATTTTTTCTCACCGGCTAAAATGGAACCCACCGGGGCACTTAAGCCTTTGGACAGAGAAAACATCACCGTGTCACAGTACTTAGTAAAATCACTGGCTGGGCAACGGGATGCTATGGCAGCATTAAATATTCTAGCCCCGTCAAGGTGGACAGATAGATTAAGTTCTTTAGCCAATTCATAAACAGCTTTCATTTCTTCCGGGGTCATTACCGTACCGCCCCCGCGGTTAAAGGTGTTCTCCAAGCATAGCAAACGGGTATTGGGATAATGAATATCTTTGGGGCGGTATGTTTCACGCAGCTTGTCCACTGCATTTCTACCAATTAACCCCGGCACAGGATTTAATTGAACCCCGGCCAACATGGCTGGTGCGCCAACTTCATAGTAAAATATGTGGGATTCCGCATCTAAGATCACTTCGTCACCACGTTCAGTATGGGTTAGCACTGCAATTTGATTAGCCATGGTACCTGAAGGTAAAAAAAGTGCTGCTTCTTTACCGATCAATTGTGCCGCTACATCCTCCAGTTTATTTACTGTTGGGTCTTCCTGATATACGTCATCCCCAACCTCGGCATTGGCCATAGCTTCTCTCATTTCGATTGTAGGCTGAGTAACGGTATCGCTTCTCAAGTCGATCATGTTTGAAACCACTCCTTCGACCCAAAATTGTAGTTAAGTACTATTATAACCCTTGTGGCAACAGTTACCAAATGATTTTAGTAATTGCCATTTATTACCATATATTATTACTAGACATGTATAGGGCAAGCAATATTTTACACCAAAATAAAGGGTTTTAACCATTGGCTAAGTATATATATATTAAGTTTAATAAATATATTTATGGAGGTATGCTAATAATGCCCGACGATAACAGTTCAATATTAATTTATAATCAAAAAACAATGGAGCACTTTGCCAATCCTAAAAACGTGGGAGTGGTTGAAAAATTTAATGGCCGTGGTAAAATCGGCGATCCCGGTTGTGGTGATATATGTGAAATTACCACTTTAATTGAAGACAACATTGTCAAAGACATTAAATTTCGAGTGCAAGGTTGTGCTGGAGCCATTGCAACAACCAGTGTGGTTACTGTGTTGGCTAAAGGCAAACACTGTGACCAAGCATTGCAATTAACAGATGACGATGTTGTAGAATACCTAGGGGGATTGCCAGAACAAAAACAGCATTGCTCGCTTTTAGGCATTAGAGCACTGCGGCAAGCAATTTATGATTATTGGTTATATAAAAGTTTATTAGAAAGTGGACAAATAACGACCAGAGAGGAGCACGAAGAAATAAGGGCAGAATTGTTTCAGCAATTCGCAGCGGAATTTTAAAAAGAATATACATACCTATGATAAAGCAAGCAAAAACCTTGTACATATGTACAAGGTTTTAAAAGAGGCTAACCCACTGTGCCGTCGCCTTATTGTTTTTAATACCCGCCTTCTCGCAGGTGGGTGCTCTGTCGCTAAATTTCTGTCTTCCGTAGCAAAAACGGCTTGACATCTATTAACGAACCCGAGCTCCCTTAGTCACTATGTCGGTTAAAAACTAATTAAGGCAACTAACATAGCAGGAATGATGTCACATTATCTATGTTTATATTGTGATTATAATCTCTAATTAACATAATGTCAATATTGACCTAATATTTTTAATAATACCCACCGTGCCGTTACCCTACCGTTTTTAATACCCGCCTTCTCGCAGGTGGGTGTTCTATCATTAACTTCTGCCTTCCGTAATATAAAACGGCCTGGCATCTATTAAATGAACCCGAACTCCCGGTGTTACACTGTCGGTTAAAAACAACTAAGGTAACTAACATAGCAGGAATACTATCCTTTTAGCTCGCTGCTCTAATGAAATTATAATCAGACTAATTAATTATGTCAACTAGCAATAATTTTCCAACATAATTATACGCCGACGCAAACATCCCTCTTTTTGTGGCTGTAACCAATCACCGCTGCCCCAATGCCCTGCAGTATTGTTTTAAAGATAATCTGCCCTATTACGGCCATGGGAACAGCAGCCCAAGGAATAAAGCCCGCTCCCAGCGGAGATAAGCCTAAAATTACAAAAACCGAGCTGTCCAAAATGCCTCCGGCCAAACCACTCCAAAAAACCCGTTTGGCCAAAGACGCTTTAAGTCGGGTATAAATTTCGGTATCGGTGCTTTCACTAACTAAAAAGGATGCCCCAGAGGCAATAACTATGGCATAGGTATCGCCTAATAGATGAGAACTAAGCATAGATAACCCCAGAGCCACCGCTATCGCTATGTAAACCTTGGTTCTACCAAAACGGTTCTGTACCAAATCCCGCAATACAAAAGTGGCAGCAATGGTAAAGGTACCCAAACTAATTAAAAATGGCCCAATGGCTACCGGTGCAAACTTAGCACTTAGAATGTTTGCGGTTACTATTGCTGCTAAATATAAAAGAACATAAATGTAACCCAATCTGTTTACCCCCTAACCAAAAATATAGATATTCAATTATATTCAGACGAGTCTCCGTTCAAAATAAATTATATATTAAAATAAATACCAATTTAAAATATCACCACCAAACAAAAAAATCAAGGGCCTGCATTATGCAAGCCCCTGATTTTACTGTTTAGCCATCTGATCGGACATTTCTTCCAGAACACTTTTTAGTCCTTTTTGCATTTCCTCTTGTGAAGGCATACTGATTTTTTTACGTTTCCTAACTTCACGTTCAACATGGATTATCAATAAATTGCGGGCAAAGTTTTCTCTGTCACCACTAGCAAACATATCCTTCAGTGTCGATCCGGTCAAATCATCTTTCAAATAATCAATAATGTTTTCGGCTTCTGTTTGGTTTAACAAATAATCCTCTGCCATTTGCGTAAAGACTTTTTCTATAATACGCACCATTTCATTTGCATCATCTTCAATAAATTCATTGAGAACGGTATTTGATACCTTACCCGCTACACTTCCACCAGCAAAAGAACCTAGTAAACCTCCGACAACTCCCCCAATAGCTGTACCAATTCCGGGAATAACGGAACCCACTGCCGCTCCAGCAGAAGCACCTCCTACCCAACCGGCAGTGCCGCCTGCTACGGTAGATGCAGTACTTGCAACATTCTTAAACAATTGCGCTCCTGATATTTTACCCCTAAAAATATTAACGACATCCACAGAAGATAACACCACAACTGAAACCGCACCTGTTATAGCATTACCTCTTAGCATTTTAGCCGCACTTTTCATAGCTGCAGCGCCATAAATATTAGTTCCGCTTCTAAAGGCATTTACTAACACTGCTGATGCTTTAGGACCCATGATTCTAACAACAGCTTCTGAACTACCTACTAAGGCACTGTTTAAACCTGCTTTGGATAATTGACTAGCTAAAACAGCTGTAGCAAATGTAGTTCCACCTACCTTTAACCCTGAATATGTTGCAGACTTTAAAGCTACATTAAAATCATCGCCATTCCAAATAGAAGTTGCAAAGGCTAAGGCTGTACTTAAACCAAAGGCTGTACTTGCAATAATTGCGCCATTTACTGCATCAAAAGTTATTGACTCCACTGTGCCCGCTTTAGCTATATTTTTAGCTTGTTCGTATGTAAAATTTCCCTTCCTAACTATGTTCTTTGCTTCGCTTGGATCGGTAACCCCAGGCACCTCGCCATTCTTTATCCGGTTTTCCATCGCTTGAACGGCAGCATCATACTTATCTGACGGAACCTCAATCTTCATAGGCGAACCATCTGGGTTTAAGTACTTGAGTTTTCCATCTTTAAAACATTCCTGAACACACTTAGAACCAGAATTACAGTATTTTGACTGAATATTTACACCGTCAACTACTCTGTCGGCACCAAATTTTGCATTATCATCTCCCACAAGTTTGGCATCTTTCCCGGTAAACTTATCGTAAAGATGATTTGCTCTTTCGGCTGCAAATCCATGGCCCCTGGGAGTATTGAATTTATCCATTCCATAAATGGTGCTGGCATTACTTACATTTCCATAAACTACACCTGCCGCTATTGAACCAGTATGCTGATCAGGTTGTATTAATTTTATATGCTCCACCCTTTTTATTTCATCAGCGTCTAGATTCATATTTCCTGAGGCAATTTCAAGAAAGATCTTTATGTTTTTTTACTCCACATAGGTGTGTCTATATAATATGTGGAACCATTATCGGTTATAATCTCTAACTCTACCGTTGACCTATCGTAATTTAATTGCTTTATATCATCATAACTAACCCTAAATTTTTTGCTTTTGTTTTTGGGTGAGTTAACATAAATTGCTTTATCAGTAAAATAAATCCCTTCCGCCACAGTTTCCCAATCGGCCAGAATACAAATAACATCACTTCTGCTTTCATTAACAATAGAACTTTTCATAAGAGCATCCATAGCCTTTATACTTCTTGATTTATCAAATGAAAATCCATATATTGGAGATGACCAAGCCTTGGCCTTCAATAAAAATGAATTTTTTTCATTAATTTGATATATAACCTCTTCCAAATATTTTTTAGCACTCATATTTCTATTTCTCCTTCGACTTTAGCACTTTCTTGTGATTCGATAATTTCCAAGCTTTATATTAATTCACATTACCTATTTTTTCAATATTAATCCTATAAATACCATTGTGTCGAATCCATTATAAATAAAGTATTTAATGCCATTGATAGTTCTTGTAATAATCAATAAGCAGTGGACGGACGGTTCTGTTCAATAAGCTCTATTTTAGGCCCCATTGTTCTCCCATTATGAAATATTGTCTTACCCTTACCAATATAGAACTCAAAATCCAAAGAGTTTTTATGCTTTGGTACTAATAGATACATTCTTTGATTTTGGCCATTTTTAAGAACTAGATCTTCAGTAAAGCATTTTTTATCAACTAACTTTACAGATACTTGTAACTCTTCTTTACTATGGTTTGTTAAGACTATCGTTCCTGACAGCCTTTGTTTTTCCCCTGTGGTAACGACGTGACATTTGCTATCATCAGCATGATATTCCACTGCCTGTATACCGTCTTGAAAGGAGTAGTAGGTATCTTTAGCGAGCTCTGTTGCTTTAGGAACAATAAATAGCAGGGCTACAAAAAACAACGGCAATGCTTTAACTAAATTGGCATGGCTAGCCTTTAAATATTTAGCTGCTCCCCACCAACCAATAACCACAAAGGCCAAGGCATAGAAAAATATATAACGTAAACCCAGCTGCTCTTCATTGTTTTGCCAAGACTTTAATCCCAGTTGATTAAGCAAATATTCACCTAAACAAAACCCATTAGAAGCCTCAGCAGAGAAAAACAACCCAAATACCATCAGTAATAAAAAGAATATACCAATAACCGTATTTTTGTTTATTTATTACACCCCCATAAAACCTAATGTAAAATAGAGTTAGTCAGAGGTACAAGTATAAAATGTATTTCTAGCCCATTTTTAGGTATTGTGAAATAAACAACTAACCCAAAAAATAACGATTGTTATTAAAGAATAACAACAACCCTATAAAAAATAATATAAATTCACAACTATATAAAATGGTTATGATGTATTCATTCGATTCTTCATCGTATTTCCATGCCATAAAAGCACGGACCCCATATAACACAGAAAAAGATGCAAATAATATAAAACTACTAATGATAATATAAATATAAATATTAATATTTCTGACCACTTGTGAATTCTGTTGACATGCTTGTAAACAAATTTTCTCTCTGCAATATTAAGCTTATTGCTAATAATGGTTCCTATAAGTACAAAGATTGAAGTAACAGTGAGTAAATACAAAAACAAAATAGCGCCCCCTCTTTAATTCGCATTCCCCCTCTAATAAGCAGCAATCTCTGCCAGTCTAGCTAAAACTAAGATATAAACTACTACCGCTGCAATTATATTGGGTAAACCAATGATAAAGAAGTTGTTAGCCCATCTAAACCGTTTTTCTCTATCTTCATTTGATTCGGTTGCATAATTTGCTCTAATTTCACCCCCACGCAATAAAACACCTGAAAGTATTGCTGCCCAGCCCATGCAAACAAGTCCGACTATGCCTGCATATTTCACCAATATGCTTAAGTCTTGTGTAACAAATGCTATTAACGCAACAAAGCTTAGCACTAAAACTCCTATCCGAAAAGGTTTTATCAAAATCATACCCCCCATAATAGAGTTAGCTATTTGCTAACGGTGGATTATGTTTATATAAAATTAAAATATATAGAGTATAAAAAGCCAGCAGCACATAAGACAGGTAGGAGCCAATATGTGGAATAAATGACGCCATTACCAATAACAGTGAGTAGATACACAACGGCTTGAAATTCTTTTTGGTAAACCCTACGTAATCTAAGTAATATAAATTAAAGATATTAAAAATGTATCTGGGGGCAATTACTACATAAATAAATAAGTCGGCTAAGATGGCCAATATGTAACTAATGAAAACTTCATTCTGTGATTTCATGGGCAAAGCAGCAACTATCATTACTGGAATGGCTAGAATTAAAACAATGGCTATAAAATGTAGGTCTTTAAAGCATGCCAGCAAAAAGAAGTAAGTAAATAGCAGCATTTATTAAACCAAAAACGAGCGCCAGTATTAGAATGTCAGTTAGTTGATAAACATTTGGGTAACCGGACAGTATCTGAACAGGTGAAAATTCATCTGAGGTATAAGTAAGGATGATGACACTAGCAAAAAGCAGTAATGAATTACCTAAAAGGTTAATTATAAAAGCTTTGGCGCCACCTTTTTTGATTGCATTTACAAACTCATCAAAATACATTTTTACCTCCTTTAACTACAATTCTATAAAACCACTCTGACGATTTACTTTAGTCTGCGGCCTCTTCACGGTGTTTTAACAATGCAATGATCAGTAGTAGTGGTGCAGCATATATCAACATCAAGTATGTGAAATTAGACATTTCTCCCAAAATAATAAATTTAATATTAATCGCCAACACCAAGATTTGAAAAATAACATTAGTAGCAAAATAAGCCATAAGCCATTTGAATAACTGGCAATTATGCACTCTGTATTTGTCTAATGACTTTTTAACCCCATAGATAGCAATAGCAATAAACCCAGCACTGTTAGCTACTACAAAAATTAAATAGGATTTGCTTAAGGCAGGTACTTGTTGGAAGTGCATTACAGAAATGTAAATTGTTAAAAAAGCCCAGAACAGAATAATTGCCATTAGCATTCTTGGTTTAAATACATCTAGGAACTTGAGTTTATCATCGTAATTAGAAATGGCATAAATTGGCAGTAGGGCGATTATTATGTGTAGGGCTATGTTTAGTGCGGAGGCTATAATGTTAGTAATGACATAAATAGTTGATGTATAGTCTGAGTAGCTTTGGGTGTTATACAATTGTTGTACTAATTGGCGGAAAAGCGTACTCTCAAAACTGAGAATGATGTTGATTACTGCAAAAGCAAACATCCATTTAAAAAAACCATTGCCTGATCTTTTAAACCCCATCCATGATAAAATTCCAATAATCAAATACAGTGCATCCAGCAGGTGCTCTCTTGCAATTAAAAAGCCTTTATCAGCTATAACTGCTAAAACATTAGCACTATCTAGCCCCATTGTCAGGACTAACACAGAAGCAACTAACAACAGCGGAATTGTTTTATCCTTCATCATTATATTTCCTCATGTTTAATAGCTTTTAGATTTAAGGATTCGGTTTTGCCATTCCAGTGAATGTCCATGGTGTAAGTGTCTTCTTCCCTTGGCAGCGCTCCATTACCACCACTATAGTGCCCTCCAGAAACACCAGCATGATTCAAAGTTTGCCCCGTACCAGCGGCACCATTGCTGCATTTATAATCAAAGGTAGTGACTTTTTCTTTATCACCTTTATAAGTAATTACAGTTTCTTTAGTATGATAACTATCGTGATATAATTTGTCGCCTTCTAAATAGTACTCGTAGTATTTAACTGTAGTGGCAGCTTTCCAGTGTTCTCCCTCGCCAGCGAAAACCAACTCTTTTGTATCATGTAATTTTTCAAAAATGATTGGTGATATATTGTTATACCGCATAATTGCAAAGTCATAGGCGTTTTCCGCAGCTAACGCTAACACTATATTTTTTACCTTAAAATAAAGCGGAGAGATCACCTCCAAATCTTCAAACATAAGTTTATTATTATGTAACTGATAATTACAATCCCTTGCATTAGCGAAGGAATCAAAGGCATATATCAGCAAATATTGATTATTTGAGTCATCTATTTGATAAATTAGTGGTTGCACTCCGCTTATTATAAGGTTGATTGGTGGTTCTTTATCGCTTGGTGTTAGTTTGATGCCTTCTTGTTTAAATACATTCAATACCTGTTCTGAAGTCAAGTAACTGTCCGATTTATCGCCAGCATTATTATCACCGTTACATGCTGTAACAGTAATTAAAATTATAAGGAAAAGTGCCATTGGATAATACTTGATTTTCATAATCCTCAACCGCTTCACCTTCCAACATAAAGTTATTTATCTTTAGGTGATAAGTCCTGGTTTTTATGGGAACGTTTCGTTTCAAAAATTAGTTCTTATTGAATGTTATTAGTTGGCTCAACAGATATGTGCTCAGTAACCATTTTTATGGAGGGCATTAATTTAAAAACTATTATCATAACAAAGGGCAAATCTTTGATGGGTTTAGAAATGACGGAATTAGCTTGGACAAGCGCAAACTAAAAGAACGTCCATATTGGACGTTCTCTTTTATGCATTAAAACACAAAAAGCCCTTGCAATCAAGGGCTTTTCGTTTTATTAAAATTGTTTTTAGAAACTGGTCGGGACGACAGGACTTGAACCTGCGGCCTCTACCACCCCAAGGTAGCGCGCTAGCCAAACTGCGCCACGTCCCGATATCTCGCTGCAGTGGTTATTATAACTAAAGGGTTTAGGGGTTGTCAATAGTTATTTTTTCTTACCTGCGACCACTAACTTTTTTCAACTGTACCAATACATTATATAGTGGTCGTGGCTAAAAAGCAAGTGGTCGCAGGTTTTTTGAATATATTCATATTATTGCATAATTATTAGGATGTTTTTTACCCTACTAAAACAAATTCCTTAACTTAATTAACTTAGAAATTGTTCCCCCCCTATGTTAGGATAGATGTCATAGACCTCTAAATAAATTATAGTTAGTTAACGGTAACACCGAGGAGGTAAAACTATGGCAAGGTACAGTGCTGAATTCAAATATTCAATTATACAAAGAATGATGCCATCCAATAATGAGTCTGTAAGTGCAATCTCAAAAGAAACAGGACTTTCAGTGGCCACTTTACATGACTGGAAAAAGAAAGCCAGAGCTAATGGCATAGCTGTTCCTGGTGGTGAGATTGAAACAGAAAAATGGAGCACACAAGACAAGTTTTTGATTGTTGTTGAAACAGCTTCTCTAAGTGAAATAGAGATGGCTGAATGCTGCCGTTCTAAAGGACTCTTTGTTGAACAAGTAGAAGCCTGGCGTGATGGCTTGTATGCAAGCTAATGGTGGCATTGCTCAGGAAGCAGCCACAGGAAATTTGGAACGAATATAATAAGCTTGATGAATTCCAAAAACATTATGAAGAAAACCCAGAAGACGCTACTGATATGATTGAAAGTATAGTTGATACTAAGTTGAAATTTAATAGTAACAATGCTATTTCTCCGCAAAGTGGCCAAGGTAATATTGCGCTCATCTATTTTCCTAAGTTTAAACAAAAAAATGGTTATTATTGTGGTCCTGCAAGTGCATTGACAACGATTTATGGAATGGGGCAAGAAAGTCAGGTTGCTGGTAGTACGTATAATGCAAAGCAGGATACATTAGCAAAAAATATGGGAACAGATAGTAGTGGTACTTATGTTTATAAGATGAGAGATGAATTGAATAAATACTCATCAGAACAATATAATTATTATTATGCACCTGACAAGAAAGATATGAAATCAATTATTAATGGTAGTTTATTATCAGATAATGCTCCTATCTTACATGCAAATACAAAATACTTTTCATATTATGGAGGCCATAATGTTCAACATTAGTGAAGTAAATTATTTTCCATTGCCTATCTCCAATGAAGGTATTTTAACTGATTTAACTGATTTAACTGTGTTTGGCAATAAAATATATTATATAGTTAACTTTTTAAAAGAGCAATCCACTACTGCCAAATTATCGAGAGTATACGAATATGATATTATCACAGATGAAGGAAAACTAATATTTGAAATACAGGATCCGGAAGTTGTTTGGGTAAATGAATTAAGAGCAGATGAGAAACAATTGTATTGGACGACATTAGGAACAAGCAAATATACTTTAGTAAGTTTTGAACTAAAGACACAAAGAGTTAAAGAAATCCACTCGGTTTCTTATGAACCAATAAATCAGCCTATTGTTTTAGGCGGAAATAGTCGGTACCTTTCATGGTACGAATATGATGTTTTAACAAACTCATTCAAACTTTCGAACTATAATTTAACCGAAGAAGGTATTTCGTTCATTAGTAAAGACATCTTTCATTTCCATAAATTTGCGCGTCCAAGTTTAAATGAGGATAGAGCCCTAATTATAAAAGACGTTAATAATAATCTTTCTTTCAACCTAATTAATGTAAAAAACTATCAGGTAGAACAAATGTTTAACTTGTCTAAAGAAATAGAATGTATATGGCCTCAAGTTAGCAATGATTATATTGTATGGAACGATATGCGTGGTGAAAATATATATTTTTATAATATTAAACTTAATGATGTATCAAAAATTAGTTTTAGGAAATTATTAAACGAAAATATTTTTTCAATGCATCTCTATGATAATTATTTGTACATAGTAAGTACGGGCAATGAAATATTATTATTTGACTTAAAAGAAAAAAACTATTGTATTATAACGGGTTTAGATATTTTCCCTATGTTCTTGGATGCAAGTTATTCATCTTCAAAAATATCTTTAGATAGACAATACATTAGTTTACTTACGGACTTTAGTGGACTATATCCAAAGGACTATGCGTACATAATAAAGCCAAAGGGTAAATAAAAGATTGTTTAACAGAAAGTCCAACACCACAGAAAATGCCGAATTTAAATTCTGCAACTAACGATTGACATCTAGGATAATGTTACTGACTTATTTTTTAAATTACATTGATACCCGGGGTTTCACAACCATTTCAAAAGGAATAGAGCTCTGAAGGAATATTATGACCTCACTCCATAGCAGCAAGACCCTAGAGAGGAGAGCAACAATCCACCTTTTTATCTAAAATAAAATGTAAATATACCGGGGCAACAAAAGTGTCAAATAGTCATAACACAACGGCATAAAAATACTGCCGCCAGTGACGGTAAGAAAAGATATATCACACACGGCCAGGGAGTATAAATAGTTTTGTGTAAATAGGTTTCTTACCGTTTTATATTTTATTATGCCTTGGGAATTATTTTCCCAATAATTGGTGATAATATTCATGGCTCTTACTCATCAAAAGGATAGGGCAATGCTGAAGAGCAACCCGAGCGTTTGATGGGGTTCTGCCGAGGATAGGGGTGGCGTTTGCTACCCCTTAACTATTCCCCTATCCTTGGGAGAACTGGAGCGATAAACTTTGGGGCGAAGCCCCACTTTCTTTTAGATTGCCAATTCAGATTCCAGCCTGTCACTAAAGTATATCGCAAACTGAGAAATGCACTGTGTCCAGTCTCTTACAGGCATATTCCATTTCTTTGAAATATCCATTGTAGCTAAGTAAACTATCTTGGTTAGTGCTTCATCTGAAGGATACGCTGTTTTGGTTTTGGTGACTTTTCGCAACTGTCTGTGATAACCTTCAATAACGTTGGTTGTATAAATTAGTCTGCGGATTGCATACGGGTACTTAAAGTAAGTGGTTAATTCAAGCCAATTGTTTTCCCAAGAACGGATGATAATTGGGTGCTTTTTACCCCATTTATCTTTGAATTCTTCAAAAGCAAATTCGGCTTCTTCCAGAGTTAAAGCCTGATAAACTTTCTTCAGATCAATCATCACTTCTTTTTGTTCTTTGTAGGAAACATACTTCATGGAATTGCGTATCTGATGGATAACGCACAGCTGGATCTCGGTCCTCGGGAAAGCAGTATTTATGGCCTCCGAGAAGCCTGAAAGCCCGTCTTTACAAGCAATCAGAATGTCTTCAACACCACGGTTTTTAAGGTCATTGCATACGCCTAACCAGAATTTTGCACTTTCATTTTCGCCAATCCAAATCCCTAGTATTTCTTTGTGTCCCTCCATATTGATGCCCAAAACGCTATATGCTGCCTTATTAATTATTCGATTATCCTGGCGTACTTTAAAGTGAATAGCATCCAAAAAAACGACGGGGTAAACACGATTTAAAGGTCTGGATTGCCACTCTGCAATCAGTGGTAGAATTTTATCTGCAATCTTACTAACCATGGTTGGTGACACGTCGACACCGTAAATTTCTCGCATGTGGTCTTCAATATCACGGGTAGACATACCTTTAGCGTACATTGCAATAATCTGATCCTCCAACTGATTGGAAGTATTCTCGTATTTTTTAATTACTTGTACTTGCGGTTCAAATTCCCCATTTCTGTCTCTTGGAATTTCAATTTCTGATTTACCAAACCTGGTTTTTATGTTTTTCTTGCTGTAGCCATTGCGACTATTACCACTGTTGTTGCCAGCAGGATCATGCTTTTCATAGCCAAGATGTTTATCCATCTCTGCTTCGAAAATTTCTTGCAATGTGTCCTTAAAAAGGCCTCTTAACTTTTCTTGAATTTCCTCAACTGAGCGGCAACCTTTTGCCAGCTCCTTCGCTAAAGAAGAAGCGTTTCGCATAAATGATCATCCTCCCTTAATGGTAAGTTTAACCATTTACACGAAACTCTTTACATTCTCTGTATGGCGAAATGTATGGGGCGATAATCTAACATCATTAAAATTCATCTTATCCTTTAATCTTTTAAAAACACATTTCACAGCCCCAGAAGTCATTTGTTTATTATCCTTTAGAGCAAAAACATATTCACATGGTTTCTTAAATACCTGCTGAACAAAAATTTTATATTCTGCTAATTCATTTTTAAGTTTATCGGTAATAGGCAAACTGCTTTGTATTCGCTTTTTACCAAAAACGGTAATTGTATTGTTTTCCCAATTAATATCCTTCCACCGTAAATTGACAACTTCACCTAACCTCATGCCTGTACCAAGAAAAACAATAATCATGGTATAGTCCCGATATGCAAAGAAACTTTTTTCACGATTTTTAACTCGCTTATAGTAGTTTAGCATTTGCTTAATTTGATAATTAGTAAATACATCAATCTTTATATCCTCTTTGATATAACCAACCTTTTTAGTTGGTTTTGCTTTTCAGTTGCAATAATTTCTTCATCTTGCAAATAATTAAAGAATATTTTTAGATGGTGTAATTTTGAATTGATGGTAGTAGGGTTATTACCCTTTTCCTTTTGACACATCATTAGATAGGTTTTTACTACTGTTGGTCGCACATCCTCAACATTAATAATGTCATTTTTTACACAGAATTCGTGAAATTCTTTAAGTGTAAAATTGTAAGATGTTAGCGTATTTTTTGATAGGTTTTTAAACTCTCAGTCATTGTTGAAGTCCTGCAAAGCAAATTTTAATAACACAAAAAACCACTCCTTTTAGTTTTTATACAGTACTAAAAGAAAGTGGTCTTGATATACTGATATAGGGTCTACCATTGACTACTACTTTTTTAAAAGGTATCTAAGCCCTTAAACCCTTGGTATCATTGGCTTTGAGAAACCTAGTTAAAAAAGCAGAAATTGCATACACCCCAAGGTAGCGCGCTAGCCAAACTGCGCCACGTCCCGATATCTTCGCTGCAGGAGTTATTATATATTGTTATACAATAAAAGCCAACAGCATTTTTTGAGTTATGTGTTTTTTGAAGTAATAATTAATATTTTACATGTTCACTAATATACATTAAATTGGAAGGAGGTTATTTATCTTGCATATACCTAATGGGTTCCTAGATCCGGTGACCGCTACAACCACTGCTATAGCCAGCGGAGCCTTGTTAGTCTTTGGCTGGCAACACATTCGCAAAGAAATAGCGGCTCAACAACCAACCACTCTAGGGCTGGTGGCAGCATTTATTTTTGCTGCACAAATGATTAATTACTCCATTGGTCACCACACCAGCGGCCATTTAATTGGTGCCACTTTAGCTGCAGTTATATGCGGTCCTTGGGCTGGCGGTATACTAATGACCATGGTATTGGCGGTACAAAGTCTGTTTTTCCATGATGGGGGCACGTTAGCGCTGGGGGCAAATATTATTAACATGGCAGTAATTGCCACTGCCGTTGGTTATAGTATTTATTGCATAGCCTATGACAAAACAAATCGCACCGTAGCAATGGCCCTTGGTTGCTGGACATCTGTGGTGGCTGTTTCAGCTGTGGCGGCATTAGAACTGTCCATCTCTGGCAACGGCCCACTAACAAGCGTGTTTGCTGCCATGGTTGGTTGGCATAGTCTGATCGGCATTGGGGAAGCCGGTATAACAATCTTGGCGGCACATTACTTTTTCAAATTTTCAACCCACACCGACCTACAATCCGAGGTGATTGGCCATGCCAAGAATTAGATTGTTTTTAACGGTATTAATTATTTTATTAGTTGCCGGGGTTTTATCAAACTTTGCATCTACATTTCCCGATGGCTTAGAAAGAGTGGCAGAGGATTTGGGCTTTATGGGTGCAGCTAAAAATCACACTGCTATATTTCAAGACTACAGTATACCTGGAATAACCTATTCTAATCTGGCCGGCGGGTTAGCTGGCATTTTAGGTTGTGTTATGGTTTACATTTTAATTTATGGCTTTGCCAAAATCATTAAATGCAAAACCTCCCTTTAAATAAAATAGGGAGCATTCCTGTAAGGAAATAAAATGACCTTTGAAAAAAAGAAGCACCTCCTGTAATATACTGGGTGTCGAGCTGTTCAGGCGACCGACCCCTAATTTAATCACACAGGAGGTACTTCAAAATGAATTATAAACAAAAACAACGAATTGAGCAACTCACAGAAGCAACTTTAATTATCGGTGCTGATATTGCTAAAGCAAAACACGTAGCACGTGCTCAGGATTTTAGAGGAATTGAGTTGGGAAAGCGGCTGGTGTTTGATAATACAAGAGCAGGCTTAACCAAACTGATGCATTGGGTTAGAACCCTAATGCTTGAGCACAGCAAAGAAGATGCTATTGTAGGCATCGAACCTACGGGTCACTACTGGTTGCCAATGGCTGAGTTTTTACGCAGAGAAGGCATAGCGGTTGTAGTGGTAAATCCCCTGCATGTTAAGAAAAGTAAAGAATTGGACGACAATTCACCAACCAAAAACGATATTAAAGATGCAAGAGTAATTGCTCAATTAGTAAAAGACGGGCGATATTCAGAACCTAACTTACCCACCGGTATATATGCAGAACTGAGGGTAGGAATGGTTCAAAGAGATCGCTTGAATCAAGATCTTAATAGGGTAAAAGGTAGAATACACAATTGGTTAGATAGGTATTTTCCAGAGTATACAGGAGTTTTTAAAGATTGGGAAGGCAAAGCATCTTTAATGATATTAAGTGCTTGCCCACTGCCCCAAGACATTGTTAAAACAACTGTAGAAGGTATTGTGAGGCTGTGGCGAACCGAAATTAAACGAGCAGTTGGTATCAAAAGAGCCAACAAACTAATGCTGGCTGCCAAGGACTCTATCGGGTTATCCACAGGGATAGAGTTTGCTCGTCATGAAATAAAGATGCTACTTGAACAATATGATACTCTGTGCAAACAAATGGAAACACTGATGAAAGCAGTGCAAGAGTTAATCAAACAAATACCAGGAGCCAAAGAAATGATGACTATTCCTGGAGTTGGCTTGGTTACGGTTGCTGGTTTTTTGGCAGAAGTAGGGGACCTAAATCGATATAATCATGGGCAACAAATAATCAAACTGTCCGGTCTAAATTTAAAAGAGAACAGTTCTGGCAAGCACAAAGGGCAATCACGCATAAGCAAACGGGGGCGCCCTCGCCTAAGAGCCCTTTTGTTTAAAACAGTGTTAGTCATGGTTGCCAAAAACCAAGAGTTTAAGGCTATCCACAAATACCTAACCACGAGGGCAGAAAATCCTTTGAAGAAAAAACAATCTATAGTTGCCCTCTGTGGAAAACTTATACGTATTTTATACACCTTAGGTAAAAATCAAGTCGCATATAATGCAGAACAAGTATTAGGTGTTGTTCGTCAATCACAATTACAGGAAGCTGCTTAAAAAGGTATTTAAAAGATAAAACACTCTTTAAGACGATTTTAAAACAGACAAATCAAGCACGGAGAAGCCGGGAACTAATTTTACCATACGGGCATGACCCAGCAAGGGAGCATCCCTGGCCTCCACCCCTTGAGAGGTAGAACGAAGGAATGTAAGGGCCAAATAGTTGGACCCCGTGAGACGTGGGAGGGTTAACCGCAAGGGTGTAAGTGGAGATCCATTGTGCAACCATAATTTGTAAAAAGGATTTACCCTTTGTTAGGTTATATCCCGACCTACCATAAAATGTTATTAATTCAAATACATTCCTGCATGCCGTTATTGGATGTACTTGAAATTGTAAGAATGAGTGAGTAAATGCAAGAAAAACTTATTTTATTGAGGGAGGTTTTGAAACATTTTTGCAAAAATGAACACTTTTGTAAAAAAATCATAATATTTATTATAAAGAATGGCAAAAATAATGTGAAAGTAATAATTTTCTGTTAAAAAGTTAGCTTAATAAAAAGGAAAGTTTACATGCTGTATAGAATAAAACTAATTAACAAATCTAATAAAGTATAGGAGGAGATAGCCATGCACAGTAACTACTTAAATGAAGAGGCAATTGAGGAACTTAAAGCAAGGTTAAAGTGGATTCAAGTTCTTGGTTCGGACAAAAAGGTTTACCTAGCAATTGAAGACAACGAATCCACTGACGTTGAGTTTAAACCTGTAAAAGCGGTCACCTTAATGACCACCGATAGCGAAAACTACAAGTTACTTGATTTAGGCTTCCAATACAAAGGACTGGGTAAAACCCTAATCATCAGAAACATCTGCGCCTTTAACTGGCTCGTCCTTACCCGCTCTGAAAGGGGCACTTCTGAAACTGCCAAACTTACGCTTTTCTGCCTGGCCAACACCCCATCCTCCGAACCGTCCATTATTACCAAGTCGTACGTGTTAAAATTCACCGATAGTCCCAATGAACAGCAATTTGCCGAAGATTATGTGATGATTTCATAATATTTGATTTTGAGGGCGTATTTATGCGCCCTCAATTATTTTACAAGAACGACCTTCATATTATAACAAGACATAGCAATATATGCAATAGATGTAATGGAATTTACTTTATTATTTTTTAGTTCAAACAATTTGACAAACATTTATAATTGTATGTTAAATAAAAAAATTTATTTAAACTATATTTTTTCTTGCAGGATATTTAAAGGATATACAGAAATAACATTATAACTAGGAGGGGGAGGTATGGAGGAATTAAAGATTACCACTTTAAGTGAAGATGCTTCACACCGTTGTGGATTATTAGCTGAACACGGACTTTCGCTGTTTATTGAATATAAGGGTTTCAAAGTTCTCTTTGATACCGGACAGGGGGCATCGGTTATTGCCAATTCCCGGGCAATAAACGTCGATTTGCGGGAAGTTAATGCCATTGTCCTAAGCCACGGCCACTATGATCATACCGGGGGACTCTACAGTGTGCTACGGAAAATCGGCTCCAAGGAGATTTTTGCCCATCCTGATGCTTTAAAAACCAAATACAAACTGATGCCCAAGGAAGGTTTTCGCAATAGTGGGGCTCCGGCCTCAGCTCAGGAATTAACCAATATTGGTGCAAGATATAAGTTGTCCAGTAAGCCTACAGAATTAGTACCCGGTTTAATTGTTACTGGTGAGATTCCTAGGGTGACGGATTTTGAAACCAATAACCCTTTGTTCTATACCGAAAAAAACAATGATTATTTACCGGATTCAATGTTAGATGATCAAGCCTTAGTGATTTCCACCGGCAAAGGTACGGTGGTGATTACCGGATGTGCCCATGCCGGATTAATCAATACCTTGCAATACGCCACAGAATTAACCAACAGCAATCACATTTACGCCGTCATTGGCGGTACCCATTTGTTTGAGGCAGACAATGAAAAACTGGACAAAACCATTAAAGCAATGCAAACATTCAATATCCAAAAAATCGCTGCCAACCACTGTACCGGTTTTAAAGCCCAAATGGCTTTTTATCAGGCCTTTGGAGATAAGTTTGTCCTTAACTCCACCGGAGACATAATTGTAATATAAAGATAAGTAATATAAGTAATAAGAGGCCCTAGGCCTCTTATTACTTGTGGGTCTAAAATAACACTGCAACCTGATCACGGTCTAACGTCCTGCGGATACCCCGGAGTTTTTCCAGCAGTACCGGATTATCTACTGCCGCCTTTTCCATCTGTCGCAACAGATCTATCTCTCGCCTAATCACTGACACCACATCACCCTCTTGCAAACTGCAATTATCCAGCAGGTGATCAAACTCTTTGCCGTTATACCAAGCATAGGCTAAATAACCCGGAACAGGTGACCAAACCATATAATCTTGGGGTACACCCATCTCCATTAATTCTGCCCGCAGTTTGTTAACCACGTCAAAATCGTAAGGCGGAATTTGAATATATTCTCGGCGACCGGGAACATAATCGATACCAGCCAAAATTCCCGCCACTTCATCCGCTGGCAAATCCTCTATTAAGCCAGAAAAAACCAATTCCGTTACAAATATCTCCTGGACGTGTAAGTGCAACGCAAACTTACCCCGGGGCAGTAATTCTCGCTCCTTAACATAACCTAAGCGCTGCAGCAGTGTGCGCATTTTTTGAAAGTCTATGGTGTATTGCTTGGCGTCATACTCCATCTGTTTCTTTTTATAATGTAAAAGCTCTAAGCGATTGTTGATTTCTTTAATTTCTCTGGCGGCATCAAAGCATTGAACATTTTTACATTTTTTCTTTTTCAGCAAACTAAGGGTGTTTTCAATTTCGGCTATTCTAGATTGTGAGCCGGGCATCTGCCTATATTTGCGACTTTTCAACTTATGTAATTCTCGCTTCAATTTTTTGCGAATCAGTGGGCAAGAAGTACTTTGCTGTTCCTCACAAAAATGTTCTTGCAGTTGTTGTTGCTTATTGTGCAGTTTAGTAATTTTACGATTAATATCTTTTAAACGACGCCGTTTTTGGAAGGCCGAGAAATTGCTTTTTAAAAAATGATCTATTTCTTGATCCGACTTCCACATTAACAAACTTAAAACGGTGTTGGCCGAGACCGCCAATCGACCGTGCACCATTTCAACTTCAGATTCTTTAAAGAATCCGGTTTCATCGGGATGTTCGGCACTAATTTGAATATAAACATGTCCCTGCTCATCAAAGCCGCGCCTACCGGCTCGGCCTGCCATTTGAAAAAATTCTCGATTTAACAGTTGTCTAAATTCTCGTCCGTCCCACTTGCGACAGGATTCAAATACTGCACTGGAAGCTGGAAAATTAACTCCGGCTGCAAAGGTTTCGGTACAAAACAACACCCAAATTAACCTTGATTCATATAAACGCTCCACAATGCGCTTTAATGCCGGAGAAAGTCCAGCATGATGGTAACCGATGCCCTGCATCAGTAATCGCTTTAACATCGCCCGATCTCGATGGACAAACATATCGGGATGTTCGGCCTCGGCATCAGTGATCATTTTCCGCACCCGTTCCTTTTCATCGGGATAGAGAAAGTCCCATTCTTTTCCTACTTCAAATGCCATTTCCTCGGTTTTGGCCCGGCCAAAAACAAAATAAAGGGCTGGCAATTTATCTTGGATTAATTCCACTATTTCAGCGGGGTCTTTAAATCTGCGGGGCTTAGCCATGAATATCCTCCCATTAGTTACGTTAATTATAGAATTTATTACGTTTCCTAGCCTTGTACTCTTCCTGTTCTTCCTTCCGTTTGTCAGAGAGTTTTTTAACCTGGCGTTTGGCCTCGTGTTCATTTATTATTTCATTATCCGGTGTCACCCAGTTAATTTCCAAGGGCACCGCCCGTTTTCTTTCTTCCACCACCAGCACTTCGGCATTGCGCACTTCGGCAATCCAAGTGGCCATCTCCTTCACATTGGGTACGGTGGCGGACAAACCTAATATTTTCATATGCGGTGGGGCAAACAATATTGCTTCTTCCCACGATGTGCCGCGGTGCGGGTCATCTAGGTAATGGATTTCATCAAAAACGACATAGGCAATGTTAGCCAGTTGTTCCACATCTTCAAAACATTTATTGCGAAATATCTCAGTGGTCATCACCGTCAACATGGCATCACCGTTAATGGTGACATCACCGGTAACTAAACCAACCCTTTCATCGCCAAACATTTCTCTGAAATCAGCATATTTTTGATTGGAAAGGGCCTTTAATGGCGATGTGTATATTAACCCCATCCCCTCATCCATTAACTTTTCGGCAAGTTTTTCTGCTATTAAGGTCTTTCCGGTGCCGGTGGGGGCGGCCACCAACACATTCCTACCGGCTAAAACCGCCTCAATGGCTTCGGCTTGAAAGTCATCCAGTTGAAAGGGACCAGCGGGAGCCACTGGCTGGGTCTCTTTGCGCAAAGGAGTTTTTTTATAAAAACTTTTAATGCGAATTTTGCTTTTTAAATTCTTACCTTTCTTAATTTCTTCTGTGTTGTCATTTTCCCAACGAGGCAAAAATATCCTCCTCTCGATATTGCAAAAATATTTATCACTTACATTATGTTATCCATTATTAGTTATTTTACCTGCAATATAGCAAAAAAATAAGCCTTTACCATAAAAAAAGCCCCCCCGCATTTAATATATGCGGGGGGGTGGTGCGCTAACGAAATAGTTTATTTTGATTACCCTTTCTCAAAGGGTTAAGTCTTCTGCCACTCCATATCAACAACAAAATGCCGCTGCCAACATAAAAAGCGATATAAACGCCCCAATAGGGCAAAAACCACTCCGCCTCATCCATTAAGGGTGCCCCCTCGTTCATAATCCGCATCAACACAATCACCGGATTGATATCAAATAAGAACTGCACGATAAAAGGAGCTGTGTCCGGTGGAGGCAATTCAGGCTTCCGCAAAAATTCATGTATAAAGGCTGCCAAAAAGGCTGTTCCTGCCCCTAAAAAAGCAATGATGCCGTAAGCGGTGACGGTACTAATGCCAGTACGTTTAAAAAATGAAGAACAGGCCATGCCAACGGCAGCAAAAAGAAACATTGTCACCAGGTAAAAGCCAAAAACCCCCAATAATTGAGTAGGAGAAACACCTCCAAACATAAATACCAAACTGTACAACGGGGCAGTGGCCATTATCAACAGTAAAGTAAAGGAACATGACGATAGCATTTTGCCAATTACAATGGCGGTGGGACTGAGTTCGGTTGTTAGCAATACATTAAGGGTCTGTCGTTCCCTTTCGCCACTGATGGTGCCCGCAGTCAGCCCCGGAATAACAAAACCTAGCAAAATTAACTGGGCTACACTGAGGGTCATAAATATGTCCCGACTGCGATCAGGGTCAAAGGTCATCGGTTGGTAACGCCAGTTCAAGTATATAAAGCCCAGTATAAAGCCACCAATCACCAAGAGGTATAAGAGTAGTATCAATGGCCCCTTTAGGCTCCGAAAACGCTGTCTTAACTCTTTTACCAACACGGGGTTAGACTGGATCATTGTGATATCACCTCCTTGGTGACTGCCATAAAGGCCTCTTCCAAACTGCCCTGTTGTTCGGCAAACTGCAACACCGGGAAGCCTTGTTCTATCAGGTTCTTTAACAACTGGCTTTGATCGGTTTTATCACCGTGATATACAATTCTGGCTTGATTACTGCGAACATTTACTTGTTTTACTCCGGGATATTGCTGCAGGTAAATAACCAACTCTTCTAAAAGCTCCAGTGCATCGATGGCAATTACTTTACTTCCCTGACCACCGGCGGTTATTTCTGCCACCGATCCACTGGCCACCAGCCTGCCGTTTTCTAAAATCCCCACCTGATCACATATTTCCGCCAACTCAGGCAGTATGTGAGAGCTAATAATTACTGTTTTATGCATTTGCTTTAATTGCTGCAAAATTTCTTTCAACTCTGCCCTGGCCCGGGGGTCCAAGCCCGATGCCGGTTCATCCAAAATCAGCACCTGCGGGTCATGAATCAAGCATCTGGCCAACGCCAGCCGCTGTTTCATACCACGGGATAAATTATCCACATAGGCATCGGATTTCTCCGGAAGATTAACCAACTCCAGTAAATCTAAAATTAACTGGTCTTGTTTTGCCGCCGGTATATGATAAGCGGTGGCAAAAAAACTTAAATACTCTTTAGCTGTTAAACCATCATACACACCGAAAAAATCGGGCATATAGCCAATTTGCCGTCGGACATTTTGGGGTTCGGTGGTCACATCAAAACCATTAACCATGGCAACACCACTGTCCGCTGGCAAAAGTGTCGCTATTATACTCATGGCCGTTGTTTTGCCGGCACCGTTTGGCCCTATTAAGCCATAAACCTGACCAGGGGGGATGGTTAAGTCTAGGCTTTTAAGAGCTTGGGTTTTGCCAAAACTCTTGGTTAAACCTTTTATTTCAATCATTTCACCACCCCTTCCACTGCCAGACCCGGTAACGGCATCACATCATAATAATCCGATTTTTCAATATTAATTCGCAAGCGGTTTTGTTCCGAAATGTATGGTTTTAAATCATTCCCCGCCAATCGACCTCGGTTTGGTTCAATGGGCACCCAGCTGGCATTTGTCCAATCAAATATGCTCAATTGATAATTAGATGCCACCAGCAAATTTGATATCTCCACTGCCTGCACTTCCACTTGCTGTTGTACTGGCAATTGCAGATTAAATTCCACTGTTACATGACCACCGTGAATCATGTAGCCCTCTGGGGTTTGCTCTAAGCCACCATTACTCTCCACAATGTTGGCCGGTATAAACCCTGCTGGCAAACGGAATTTTCCACTATCAGGCAATACCAACGGTATTTGTTGTTTTATCATGGCAGTGCTAATGTTTTCAGCATCAGCATTCTTTAATTGCATTAGGCCGGGAACCTGTTTTGCTAAAGCAACCAACTGTATCCCTTTATCCGCTTCTGTTTCAACAACATATTCCTTTGTGGCCACTGCATCACGAATTTGGTAAAGGGCCTCGGTGTTGGTTCCAAACCAGTCTTGCAGATCGGTCTCCCAGTTGAACCGCTTAGCGGTCATCACATCTTCATCCACATTAATACTGCCGTTGGTTGGCAGTTCGCCCAGCTCCACAACGTTGTCACCAAAAATCAGGATACACTTTTCAATATCTATGTTGGTTTGGTTGATCAGTTGACCGGTTATTTTGCTCCCTTCCAGTTTAACTTCACCTTTTATATAACCAAAATCATTGACAACTTTATACAACGAAGCCTGGCGCAATGACAAATAGCCAACCTTACCGTAATTTACTCCAATTTGTTGATTGCTATAATCAATAATTGGCAATTGGCCCCAATTATCACCGTTATATCTCACGCGCGGTGTAATTAACCCTTGGTCAGTGTCGGCCAACATCAGTTCACCACCCTTGGGTGAAACATAAGAACCATCTGCTTTAATTTCGGCCACCTGTTCGTCAACCACCTCGACCATTGCCAAGGTCTGTCCTAACGGCCCATTAAGTTTATGCATCGGGGCTGAGTAGTAAATGACTGCTGCTGTTAATACTGCCAGCATCGGCACTCCTAGCCAAGCCCAATCCCGTCGGTTGTATTTTTTTAACAACAAATACAACCCCGGTGCCACCAGCACCATATACAATCCCCATATCCCCACCAAATAGGTTATTGAGGGTGGATGCAACTGAGGAAAGTTGGCACTGGCGTCTAAAAGCGAGATATTAATATCTCGGTCATTACCATGCTTAGCTGCCATGATGGGAGCATCATGCATTTTTAGCAACGCTTCCCACACTTTGTTATCTTTAGCCTGCAAATTTTCTAGTCCTACGGCACTATAAACCACGTCTCCCCTGCCAATGGTTCGACGAGCAACCAGCGTGGTACCGTCCACTGTCAGTAATTTTTCGCCATCCACAAAGGTACCTGTGGTCACGGCAACGGCATTTGTTGCCGTCCTAAGACCATTCCAATTGCCGGTAATATTTTTATTACCAGTTACCAGAACCGGACTGATGTCCGCAAAGGCCTGACCCTCTGCCGCACCGGCACCGCCAGAAAGTAGCAGCGTTCCCCCTAACGTAACCCAGTGATGAATGGTTGTTAGTTGCTGGGAGGATAACGCTCCGATACTTTGATCATCCATCACAATAAAATCAGCGGCACCTAGGGCAATGGGATTGTCGGGCACCTCTGTGGGGGCCATATATTTTAACGTCAGCATATTTTTCATATTGGTTTCCAGCCAGATTGGCAATCCATTGGCCAAAGGCGTCTCACCGACACTAAGGCCGATAAAGTCATTGACCGCCACCCCCTGAACTTTGGCGCGAGCCAGCTCGGTATCGTTAGCATACAGGTAAACCAGCGCATTGTTGTTTGCCATTTCACCGGGGATAACTATTTGGGTTTCTACCCGCTGATTGGCCGGTAGATCAACGGTTTTCTGGTAAACGGCACTACCCGCCGGGGTATAACCTAAAGATTCTCTATTTTGCTTTACCATCAACACCGCATTTTCCACAGCTGCGCCGTTATTGGCAATACTGATGTTCAATTGCACTGGTTGATCAGTTTTATACAACCCATTTAAGCCCGGTGTTACCGTTAAAACTGTATCCGCCAAGGCAATATTAGGTAAAATTATTATCAGCAGAGCAATAAAGGCAGTTAGAAACCTACGACAATTCATCATTATTTCACTCCTCGATCAATAGGACGTTCTTCAATATCAACCTGCAATATCGTTGTCTTGCCCTGGTCTTGGCGAGCATAGAAAAGCATTTTACCTTCCATGCCAAAGGCTGGATTATGGCATTTTTCTACCTCGTCTAACATTAACACCCGCGGTTCCCTAACACCCTGTAGTTCCATCTGCCGCAACCAGTCAATTTCTCTATCGCCAGTTCCTTTGTCCGGACTCACCAATAAAGTACTCAGTGCCAACCAGTTTTTATCGTGGTCCAATTGTTCCAGCAATCTTTGCCCGTTGCTTCCGGCAAAAATCGATCGGATCTCTCCTACCCGCTGCCGTATGGTAAACTGTGGCGTGCCGTCAGGCATAAAGGTCAATACCCTTTCCTGCTGACTGGTGCTAACAAAGGCTAGGTAACCATTACTTCCCCATATCGGTTGTTCACCTTCGCCAAGGAATTTCTCGGTACCGGTTTTAACATCAATTAACACCAACACAGTTTTGTTTTCATTGATCTGTCGCTGTATTACAAGCTCTGTACCATCCGGTGACCATGTGGGCTTAATCCCTTTGGCTAAAAATCGATTGTCTTGGCCCTCCAGCACCCACACTTCGGTTTTACCTTGCTTGTTTATCACTGTATAGGCCAATTGGGATCCATCCGGGGACCAAGCTAAATCTGCAAACTGTTGCTGGTGGTTGGCAGACCTTAGCACGGTAAAACCATTGGCATCTAACTCCTGGTTAACGTTTTTTAGCTCCGACATTGATATAGCTACAATTTGTGGAACAGCCCCCTGCCGTTGTCTCACTAAGGCCACTTTGTCACCATTGGGACTCACTGCAGGGTAATTGTACAACCAACTGTTGGCCGCATCCAATACTCGATACTGGCCAACGGAGCTATCGGACAGTAAGAGTTGGCCATGGCGGGCAATTAGCACACCTTCATTTGGCACCACAGCAAAGGACAAATTGCTGTCTGCATTCCACAATGTCACAACCTCTTTAGGCATTCCCACGGATTGCAAGCTGTAATGCTGGGACTTGTTGACAATTAAAAATACCACCACCATCAGTAGCACTATTAGTAAAGCAATCCAACGCCCCTTAAGCATTGATCCACTGTTGCTGACCTTGGGCACCGGCAATTCCGGCTTAGGTACATTCCTCTGTTTTGCTAATAACTTTTTTCTAAGTTCTTCCTGTAGTTGATAGTTTACAGGCACCGCTTCACGCATTCTACGCATGTGCTGCAAAAGTTGGTGTACCGACTTTTCGTCTGCACCACTGTTATCTTCAGCAAAATGATGCCGATACTGATCAAGGGACAGTATTTTATGATCATTCTGCCGTTGGCCATTCTTTTCCTTCATATGTCCTCTCCCCTAACCTTTTGGCTGCATTTGTTGGCGCAGAGATTTTATAGCCCGGTGATGGGTCATCCTCACAGCGGCCTCGGTTTTACCCAGCACCTCTGCAATTTGTCCAAATCTCAATTCACCGGCATACCGCAGCGCCATTACATCGCGATAATCTGGAGTTAATTGATTTAACATGGCTCGCAATTCGTCCAGTTCTTCATTGACCAATAACTGCTCCTCAGGATTGCCCTCCATAGCTGGTTGTTGTTGCAACAGGTCATCTATCACCGTTAACTCCCGATAACCTCGCACATAGTCAACATAAACATTGTGAGCAATCCGAAACAACCAAGACGAAAAGGAACTTTGACCGCGATAGGTATGAAATTTATCCAGTGCTTTCATGAATACCAAAGTTGTCAAATCATCTGCATCCCAAGTATTGGTTATGCGATAGCGCAGGTAACGGTTGATTTTGGAAAAGTTTAAATTATATAGTTCTTCAAAATCCAGTTCAGTATCTGGATGCGGGCGATTCTCTACAAACTGCATCTTTATACAAACCTCCGGTGTATTGACACTCTGTTTTATAGACGAAATTAACCACCGCTTTGTAACCATTGTCAGGGAAATATTTTCAAACAACAAAAGAGGGCTCTTTATTCTGAGTCCTCTTTTGGTTCCTTTACCTTATATTGTATATATGCCACTCCCTCGGCAAATTTGGTGGGAATAAATCCAAAGTGCTTCTTTATCGCATTGACACTGGTTTTATTGTCTACATCCAATTGAGCCAATTCCACCGGCGTCACAGGCGGATCAGCCATAAAACGTTGCATTAAACCCACTGCCACCCGCACCAACGGTATGGGTAGATGTAGTTTCGCTTTTTTAATGTTGGTTATTTCCATAACAGTATCTAACATTTGTTCATAAGTAAGATGCTCAGGCCCACCGATATCAATTATTCGATTGATATATTGCTCCGGCTTTTGGATCACTGTTTCTACGCATTTGGCCACATCTTTAACTGAAATCGGTTGAAATTTAGTGTTTCCATCCCCTGGTACAACCACAATGGTGGGGGTCATGCGCAACGATTGTAACAATCGATCCACAAAGCCAAACCCCGGGCCAAATATTACCGATGGTCTAAGAATGGTATAATTTATACCACTGTTAACCACCTCTACTTCAGCAACCCCCTTTGAATAGGTGTATTTATATTTAGGGTTTGTGCTGGCTCCTAAAACACTCATATATATAAAATGTTGCACACCACTGGTTTTAGCCGCTTCAAGTAAGTTTTTGGTGCCGTCAATATTAATGGCTTCAAAGCTCATGTGCTTGTTTTCTCTAATAATGGCAACAAGATGGATTATACTGTCTACTCCTGTGCAAGCAACCGCCAGTGAAACAGGGTCGGTGATATCTCCCTGAACCAACTCAGCCCCCGGAATGTTAATCTCCTTGGCATTGCGTACCAGACAGCGCACCTGTTGCCCAGATTCAAGCAAATCTTTAACCACATATCGTCCAAGGTAGCCAGTGGCACCAGTCACTAAAATCATGTTATCACCACCCCAAACCATTATATAACTATTTTACCATCTATAATAGGGGTAATTTATTCAGCGAATGTGAAAATTATTTCTATCCTTATCACAATGCCAGCCAGATGATTACCTGACCAAATAAAATTAAACACAATCCACCGATGCCAAACTTTATTAATCGGTTGTTAATTAATTCTTCTTTGGTGATGCGCCCAATACTGACCAAATGATAGACCACCCCAATAAAGGATGCTGTAAAAACGGCTGCCCCTAACATTATCAGCAAAAAACAGAGATAAATCAAAATAATTCCTCCAACTATGGATTACTTTAATAATTCCCAGTGGTCTTCTTCCGAGTACAGTTTTACCCCATACTGGGACAGCAAGGCCGCCAATACCCCTTGACCGGGTTTGCGCACACTATTAAAAGTGCCGTCATAAATGATGTTAACTCCACAGGATGGACTGCGCTCTTTTAGTATGGCCACCTTAACACCGTGCTGTTTTATTGCCTTTTCTAATATTATTTTAGCACCAGCAACAAATTCTGCGGTCACATCTTTACCATCTAAATTAAATACTTTGGCCCGTCCTGCCAACACATCGTGACCATTGCCACCGCTGATTTCGCAGGCCGGCCTTGGGGTTGGTAAACCGCCCAACACTTCTGGACAAACCGGTATTGCTTTACCTTGTTCCACCAGTCTGACAATATGCAGTTCTAAGTTATTACCACCGGTATACTTGCAATTCTGGCCAGCCAAGCAGGCACTGACAATGATCATATCACTCATTTTGCACATCTCCTAAATAATAATTTTATAATACTGGACAAAGAACCCGATTGAAGGCTAAGATTACTTTAAAAAGATATGTTGGAGGCTAATTAATGAAAAAAGGTTATTTACTAGTGGCCCTGGGGGCATCCTGTTGGGGTACCCTGGGGGCAATTAGCACCGTTTTATTTAACCATGGTTTGTCACCGGTAACGGTGGCAAATTATCGGGTTCTTTTAACCACATTAATATTTGGTGGTTACCTACTGCTATTTCGCCGCCATGATTTTAAGGTTAAAAAACAGGATTTGCCTTTGTTGGTATGCATCGGCTTGGTTTCGGTGTGCCTGTTTAACCTGGCCTATAATAGTGCCATCGATATGACTTCCATTGTCACAGCGGTAATATTACTCTATACCGCTCCAATATTTGTCACTATCATATCCCGCTTTATCTTTAATGAAAAAGTAACAACACAAAAAACAGTGGCCCTGGTATTAACGCTCATTGGCTGTGCGCTGGTTTCCCAAGCCTATGATTTAAATAATCTAAAACTAAATTCAATTGGCATCGTTGCCGGTTTAGGGGCGGGCCTTACCTACGGATTATATAGCATTTTTAGTAAAAAAGCATTGGTTACTTGTTCCCCCTGGACCATCACATTTTATTCTTTCGCCTTTGGTAGCTTGTTTTTGTCACTGTATGGCAAGCCTTGGCAATCACTTTATATATTTAATGACGTTACCATTGCAACATTTTTATGGTTAATTGCGCTCATTCCTACGGTGGCAGCCTATACCTTATATACCACCGGACTACAATTTGTAGAAACCAGCAAAGCGTCTATCATTGCCACCATGGAACCGGTGGTTGCAGTAATTTTAGCCGCCTTTATTTTTCATGAACAAATTAATGCCATTCAATTATTGGGCATTCTTTTGGTAATTGGCAGTGTGATTTTAATTCAGTTACCAATGGGTAGAAGAAGCCTTAATCAGACTAAAAATACATCAATCTAAATCACTGGGGTAAACTATATTTAAAATTTAGTAGGGGGTCTGAATATGGCTGACAAAACAGAACACGCCAGTCCATTGGCGGGGACCACTTGGGCATATCCCAACGCTGGCTTTTGGTTGGTACACGTCATAGGGGTCATTGTGGTCGGTTACCTTGGCTATTACATCATGGCCGGAATGAGATAACTAGCGGGCTGTGCCTTAAATTATGAATTAGGAATTTTGAATTAGCAAATTGAGCAGGTGCAGGTAAGCACCTGCTCAATCTATGTGACTTACAAATACACTAAATTGTGTTCATTACCTTCCAGCAAGGGAAGTTCACCCAATTTATTTATTAGTTCTACCCCATACTTAGCTAAATAGGGCATTATGTTGTATACTCGTTCCTGCCCACCCGATGGTGTCAGTTGATGCTGCAACCAATTAAGTTGTCTAAGCTCGGTTTGGTGGGCTTTGCGGTGCCTTTGGGTCACTTTGGCCTGTAATTGATTAACTTTTTTGATGAGACTGTGTAAATTTTCCTGTTCTAGTCCTGCAATATCCGCCGGCAATTTATTTAATTGGCAAAATAATTTTTTATGTAGAATTGTTAAATCTGCATTAAATTGGGCGAAAGGCTCATTAATATTAATGCTTTGCGTGTTATGTAAAAAGTTAGCGACGCATTTTTGCGGGTTACTGGTAAATTGGGCCGGGGACAGACGATATTTATTTAGGTACTTCATTGCCCGGGGTTCGATCAATGTCACGCTGGGGCGGGGATAAATAACAGGCATTTTGCGGCCAAAGAGATGGTATAAGGGCTTACACAGGCCATAATAACCAATCTCACCCGGCCCCCCCACATATGCCAAAAGCGGAAATATCATTTCGGTGGCCACTGGTTTTAAAATTACATTTACACTAAGCCTCTCTGGGCTGGTGTCTGCCAGCGATAAAAGCTCTTGTGGGCTATACCTTATTTTACCATCACGGCTGCGGTAACCACCTTTATCCCGATACAATGCTGTACGTTGCTGCCGGTGATAAATAAACAGATTGGCGCGCCCAGGGCAGTGCTCCACTTGGGGTTTGATGTCCATGGCTGCCACCTTATTATATCCCGCTTTAAAGGCCTGCTCCACTGCCACATTATTTGCTATCGCTTGGTAAAAGAAATCAGCCTCAAGCCTTCTGATTTCTGGCAGCATTGAGTCCACCATTATTAAACCAAAATCATTAAACAACCAAGATAGCAATCTAGCAAACCAATCGCTTAGGTTTGTAGATTTCTCTATAATTGCCAGCATTTGCTGCCCTAATAATTGTTGTTTGTCACCATGACAATAATGTTGCAGTTGCTGCAGCAGTTGCTTAACCTCAGGCAACAGTGGGATGGTACCCACCGAGGGTCGTCCATCCACTGGGTAGGGCAGTGTCAACGTCACCGGGCCGGTGGCACTTGGTACATTGACATGGTTAATTTCTAAAAAGTCGTGATCCTCTGAACCAACCCAAAAAATTGGCACCACTGGATGGTGCAATGTCAACGTTAATTTTTTAGCCAGCATACAGGCAGCTAAAGCCTTGTAAATGGTATAAAGGGGGCCGGTAAATATACCCGGTTGCTGACCAGTTAACACAACGGCAGCATTTTCCGCCAGCCGACTGATGTTTTGCACCGTCTTTTCCCCGGCACCCAAATGACCATTATATAATAATAATGCCCGGCATAGTTGCTGCCGTTTAAAGCCAGAACAATCCGAGACATCAACAAGTCTTTGTCGATAGCTACTGTCTAGGTAAGGATTGTAATCATACAAATGGGCCACCTGCGGGTAATTCAACAAATATTTGTTGGCCAATGGTTGCGAGTAAAATATCTCTGCCTTTTCTAGCTTCAATAGAACCAGTTCACCCCATTATAAGGATTTGATAAACTTACCCAGTAACTCTAGCCCCGCTTTAAATTCTTGCTCCCTTTGTCCAAAGCCAATGCGGATATGGTTATCATAACCAAAAACTGACCCCGGCATTAGCAACACGCTATATTCTTCAACCAATCGCCGGCAAAAGTCATCTATATTTACCCTTAGCTCCACTTTGGGAAATGCAGAAAAACCTCCCCTAGGCGGTATCCAAGTGAATACCCCAGGATGTTGTTGGCAGAACTGCTCCCAGGTGGTCAAATTTTTTCTAGCTTCACTTATTTTCAGCGGTAAGATTTCATCACTGTGTTGTAAAGCAATGGTGGCCAAAAATTCCGCCGGTGCCGCATTACACATGGTGGTGTAATCCCGCATGGCCGCACATTCCGTCAGTAAATCTAACTGTTGACAGGCCAACCAGCCAATCCTTAGACCGCCCATGCCCCATGGCTTGGCAAAATCACCAATGCTGATGGCCAGTGGTGACAAATCCGCCGCCCGGGGCAAAATATCCTCTTGATGATAAACAATGCCGGCATAAACCTCATCTGAAACCAAGTAACAACCGTGTTGCTCGATGATTTTAATTAATTGTTGCTGCTCAGCCTTAGTAATCATCGCTCCGGTGGGACTGTGGGGGTAGTTAACCACAACCATTTTGGTGTGTTCATCCATCAGTGGGGTCAGAGACTTAAGGTCAGTGGCAAATTCTTCGTCACTTAATGGCCAACGCCTCACTTCCACTCCTATAGAAAGGGCAATTTCAAACAATGACTGGTAAATGGGATCAACTACCACCACATTGTCGCCCGGTTCCAACAAAATATTCATCAATAAAAAAATGGCTTCCGAAGCCCCGGTGGTCACTTGAATATTTTGGGCACCAATATTTTGATAAAGTTTGCCGATTTCTTCTCTCAACTGAGGGTGCCCGGGGTTTGGGGTATAATCTAAATTAAGATTCAAGTACTCTTCCGCTTTAGCTTGGCCAGCCATTGTCAATAGGTCGGCGGTGGTGGTGGCCGACGCACAACTGGCACATAGATTATGTTTGACCACAAATTCATACTTAGCAAACCACCGTTCCAGTAAAAACGGCTTTATTTTCACACCAATTATCTCCCTTCACCGTTACTCAGGGTTATCCATTTGTCTGGGCTTTTCTTTAATGGCACTGACAGCCAATTGATCACAGCGATTATTCATTTCGTTGCTGGCATGGCCTTTGACCCACACCCATTCCACTTGGTGCCTGTTGGCAGCGGCCAATAAGCGTTTCCACAAATCTACATTTTTTGCCCGTTCACTTTTGTTGCGCATCCAATTGTTGCGCTGCCATTTATCCAGCCAACCTTTGGTCATGGCATTAACCAAATACTGACTGTCGCTATAAAGGGTAACTTGGCAAGGCCGTTTTAGGCTCTCCAACCCAATAATGGCTGCCAGTATTTCCATCCGATTATTGGTTGTGTTGTCATAGGCTCCGGACAATTCTTTCTGGTGATCGCCATATAAAAGCACCACTCCATAGCCACCGGGACCGGGGTTGCCAGAACAGGCGCCATCGGTATATATTTTAACTTGTTGCAAAACCAAACCCACCTTAATATCAATTAAGGGCCACGCCCTTGATGTCTGTGTAATATTTTACCATAACAGTGACATAGTAAACAAATATTTACTTTAATTTAGCCACCACATCTGTTTAGAGCAATAATTGCTTATAAATTCTCAACGCCTCACAACTTTTGAAAATATTTGCTCCACATCAATCACTACTTTGATGTTTGCAACGTAATATACTATAGAAATTTTGTGAGGAGTTGATTAATGCATGGTAAGACATAACCGTCAACAATGTCCAGGCGGCAGAACCTACACCATTAGAGCAGGCGACACCTTTTTTACTATCGCCAGACGTTTTGATCTTTCAGTAGATGCACTATTAGAAGCCAACCCAGATGTTGATCCCGATAACCTGCGGGTCGGTCAAGTGATCTGTCTCCCAGGCGTACCAGAACCAGAGCCAGAGTGCCCCAATGGTACTCTTTACACCATCAGGGCAGGGGATACTCTGTTCTCCATTGCCCGCCGCTACAATGTATCGGTGGATGCCATACTGAGAGCAAACCCAGGTTTGGATCCCGATAACCTACAAGTGGGTCGGATCATCTGCATCCCCGGCGTTATGCCCGGTGAATGCCCAGCAGGGTCCTTTGCCTATACAATCAGGCAGGGCGATACTCTGTTTAGACTGGCAAATGAATTTGACACCACTGTAAGTGCCATTCAAAGATTAAACCCCGGTATTGATCCTAACAACCTAAGGGTTGGCATGAGAATTTGTATTCCCGGTGAAGAACCGACAGAATGCCCACCGGGTAGCAGAGAATACACCATCAGAGCTGGAGATACATTCTTTAGACTGGCTCAGCGCTTTGGCGTCAGCGTTGACGATATTATCGCTGCTAACCCGGGGGTTGACCCCAACAGATTACAAGTGGGTCAAGTGGTTTGCATACCCCAACCGGATGTACCACCCTGTCCCGGAGGCAGACTGTATGTAATTAGACCCGGTGACAATTTGTTTGTCATTGCCCGTCGCAATAATATTAGCTTAGAAAGATTGATTGCTGCTAACCCACAAATTGAAGATCCAGACGTTGTTTCAGTGGGAGAAACCATTTGTATCCCACCGGCATCTGGCATGATGGCCCAACAACGGCAATGCCCTGCCGGCACTAACCCGTATGTAATTAGATCCGGAGATACTTTCTTCTCCTTGGCTCAGCGGTTTAACACCACTGTGGCAGCCATTCAGGCCGCTAACCCAGGTGTTAACCCCAACAACCTACGGGTGGGGCAAACCATCTGTATACCTGGAGGCAATGGACCTCAACCGGGCAGATGCCCTGCCGGCACAACACCATATGTAATTAGATCTGGAGACACCTACTTTGCCTTGGCACAACGGTTCAACACCACTGTGGATGCCATTAGAAATGCTAACCCAAATGTTGACCCCAACAACCTACGGGTGGGGCAAACCATCTGTATACCTGAGGGCAATGGACCTCAGCCCGGCAGATGCCCTGCCGGCACAACACCATATGTAGTTAGATCTGGAGACACCTACTTTGCCTTGGCACAACGGTTCAACACCACTGTGGATGCCATTAGAAATGCTAACCCAAATGTTGACCCCAACAACCTACAGGTGGGGCAAACCATCTGTATACCTGGGGGCAATGGACCTCAGCCCGGCAGATGCCCTGCCGGCACAACACCATATGTAATTAGATCCGGAGACACTTTCTTCTCCTTGGCACAGCGGTTTAACACCACCGTCGAGGCCATTCAAGCCGCTAACCCGGGGGTAAACCCCAACAGGCTACAAGTGGGCCAAGAAATCTGCATTCCAAGGAGTTAATTGATATAAAATATGGAACTGGTTTTTGCCAGTTCCATATTTTATTTACTGTAGAAGCCCACAATGGCCAGTAAATCTTTGCCATAATCGGCTAGTTTTTTCGGGCCGATGCCCGATATAGAACCGAGTTTTTCCAGCGAGTGGGGCTTTTTAATCGCTATTTCCACCAACACCCGGTCGTGAAAAAACATAAATGGCGGTTGTTGATTCTTGCGGGCCAAACTGCTGCGGTACTCTTTCAAGGCATTTAGCAAAGTTTCATCCGGTGCTACCTTGGGCCGGTTAGAAAATTCACTGGGTATTTTAATATCACCCTTAGTCTTTACCGGGGCCGCCGGTATGGGTAACGGGTTACCCAAGGAAAGGGCCTCCCAACCCTTGGAAGTTAGCTCCAGCACCGGATACTGCTCACCACTGGACAGTAAATACCCATCGCCCAGCAGACGATCAATCATCGCCAACAGTTCAGGGCCTGATCGATTTCTTAATTTGCCGTAATGCGTCAGCAGATGATAATCCCGTTCGGTAATATCCTTCGCTTTGGAACCTTGTAAAATGGCAGCCAGTTTTTTCCGTCCCACTCCCCGAACCATTTGTTGCACACAGCGCAAAATCTCCAACGGCTCAAAGGACACATCTTGCTGGTCTTGCTGATCGCAGTTGTTGCAACAACGTTCTGGTTTATCGGTTACCTTTTCACCAAAGTACTCCAACAACATTTCTCGGCGGCAAATCCCGGCATGCACCCAATTAACCAGGTAGGAGAGCTTACTGCGCCGATCGGTACCGCGCCGTTGGGACTCTTGCAACACCGCTTGACAAATGGCCGGGCTCATTTCCACCGGGCCCATTTCCACCTCTAAGTATTCGGAGTTTCTTTCTAGCATGGTGATGACACCATGACGCTCCAGCGCCCCCACCACCAGACGCAACCTGTTGTCATCCAACCCGGCAGCATCCAATTCCGCAGGATTTAACAGTGACCGACCGTTGTTTAAATTCCTTTGATAGGCCTTCCAAAAAATGACCAAATGTTCCCGGGTGATGGCGTCGTTTTCTATCATCCATTCCTGCAGTGCTTTGTCTCTGGCAGCATAGAGCAATACACATTTAGCCGGTTGGCCATCCCGGCCAGCCCTGCCCACCTCTTGATAATAGGCTTCAATACTGGCTGGCATGCTAAAATGAATCACATATCGAATATCCTGCTTATCTATTCCCATGCCAAAGGCATTTGTGGCCACCACCACTGAATATTGGTCATTGATAAACCCATCCTGTACCGCTGCCCGCTGATCTGGGTCCATACCTGCATGGTAAGGGGCAGCTTTCATCCCCAGTTGCGAAATTAAAAATTGTGCCACCGCTTCGCTATCTTTGCGGGTAGCGGTATACACAATACCACTGCCCTTTTCACCCACCAATATCTCTGCCAATGCCTGCAATTTGGCTTTGCCATTATCAACCTTTTGAGCCGATAAGTACAGGTTGGGGCGGTCACTGCCGGCCACAACCCTGGTGGCATTTTCTATGCCCAACTGTTTTAAAATATCCTGTTGTACCTTTAGGGTGGCAGTGGCAGTTAAGGCCAACACTTTAGGGCGTTTACTGATACTGTTCACAAATTCCTTGATATATAAATAATCCGGTCTAAAGTCATGACCCCATTGCGAAATGCAATGGGCTTCATCAATTACCAGCAACTCTAGGGGCAAGTTGGGTAAAAGGTTGCTAAAACTTCTGGTGCGCAACCTTTCTGGAGCGATGTAGACCAGTTTATACTCACCCCGCTTAATACCGTTAAGCCGCTCTTTGTGCTCCTCAGCAGTCAGTTGACTATTTAAATAAGTGACCTGATGCAAATTTCTGGTATGTAAGCTATCCACCTGATCCTTCATTAATGCCACCAATGGTGAAATTACCAACGTTACCCCAGGAAGCATTAGCCCGGGCAGCTGATAACACAGTGACTTACCGCGCCCAGTGGGCATCACCGCCATCACATCATGTCCAGTTAACACCTGATCAATTACCTCTCGCTGTCCAGGGCGAAACTCAGAAAAGCCAAAATATTTATGTAATGCCGTCAGTAATTCAGCCATGTGCACTCTCCTTAAAAAAAACAATTCTTTAACATTAATATTTTAACCCGCCATTAACCACTTGTCCAATTTAATAGGTTGTGAGCAATCTCACACCGGTATTATGACATAAATCATATCCGAATTTTATTTAACTAGGTATAATTTAACCATCGTCAAGCGACGCGAACAAATTGGAAAAACAATTTCAAATACATCAGGAGGGATTATTACATGTTATCATTCTTTACCAAAGACAAAAAAGAGCAAGAAAAAATGGATATGTTCTGCTACCAATGTGAGCAAACCCCTAAAGGCGGTTGCAAAAAAATTGGTGTGTGTGGCAAAACTCCAGACCTAGCCAGTTTGCAAGACACCATCATTTTTGGCTTAAAGGGTGTGTCAGCTTATGCTACCCACGCCAGACAGTTGGGATACACCGACCCCGATGTTGACGCCATCACCCATGAAGCTCTATATTCAACATTGACCAACGTAAACTTCAACCTACAAGAGACCGTTGACATGGCATTAAAAGTGGGTAGTGCCACCGTTAAAGTGATGGAGCTGCTGGATAAAGCCCATACCGACCGCTTTGGTATTCCACAACCAATTAATGTATCTTCAAATAAAATTGAAGGTAAATGCATTGTAGTCACCGGACATAACCTGTTTGCACTGGAAGAACTGCTTAAACAATCTGAAGGTAAAGGGGTCAACATTTACACTCACTCAGAAATGTTGCCTGCCCACGGTTACCCAGAGCTGAAAAAATACAAACACTTAAAGGGTAACATCGGTAAATCATGGTTTGATCAAAGAAAGCTGTTTGAAGAATTTCCCGGTGCCATTCTGGCCACCACCAACTGTGTAATGCCCATTAAAGGCAGTTACTCTGACCGTTTCTTCTCCTATGACCTGACTGGTCTTGAGGGAGTAACCAAAATTGAAAACGATGACTTTACTCCATTGATTGAAAAGGCACTGTCGTTGCCAGCAGCCAATGTTCAATCTGACAAAACTCTGTTAACCGGTTTCCACCACCAAACTGTGTTGGGTCTGGCACCGGAAATCATTGAGGCAGTAAAAGCTGGCAAGATTAAACGTTTCTTTGTGATCGCTGGTTGTGATGCCCCTGGTAAAGGTAACGACTACTACAGAGAACTGGCCACCTCTTTGCCAAAGGAATGTGTTATTTTAACCACCTCTTGTGGTAAATTCAGATTTAACGACGTGGATTACGGTAACGTTCCGGGCACCAACATTCCTCGCTACATTGACCTTGGTCAATGCAACAACTCGGTATCGGCAGTGAAAATTGCGTTGGCTCTGGCAGAGGCCTTTAACTGCACCGTTAACGAACTGCCATTAACCATTGTATTGTCATGGTTCGAACAAAAGGCGGTGGCCATCCTGCTGGGACTGTTCAGCTTAGGGGTACAAAACATTTACATTGGCGCTAAGGCACCAGAATTTATCACCCCCGGTGTACTGGGAGTGCTACAAAATACCTTTAACTTAAAATTAATCGGTGATGCTAAAACCGATCTGGCAGAAATGTTGAAGTAACACCGCAAAGGGAGAATCATGACGATTCTCCCTTTACTTTTTTATGCTCGGCGTACTTTGTAATCATTTCTTTGCAGTTCGCCAATCAACTTTTCCAAGTGATTATTGTCGTGGGTTTCCAAAACAAAGTCAACCCGGGATGAGTTTAATTCAGCCTCACTGGTAATGCGGTTATGGTGTATTTCCACAATATTTGCGCCCAGCTCAGAGATGATTTTGAGCATATTTTGTAAACTGCCCGGCCTATCTGGCAAAATCGTGGTAAGCTCGGTTTTACGCCCGGCTTTAGCCAGGCCTTTATCTATTATTCTAGATAGCACATTAACGTCGATATTGCCCCCGCTAAGCACAGCCACTACTTTTTTACCGGGCATATTTAAGCAACCGTTAATCATCGCCGCCATTGGCACCGCACCGGAGCCCTCGGTTACTAGTTTAAACCGTTCCAGCAATAATAGCATGGCCTTGGCAATTTCATCCTCTTCCACAGTAATATAATCATCCACATACTGTTGGACTATTTGATAGGTCAAATCACCCGGCGTTTTAACAGCTATGCCGTCGGCTATGGTGGCGGCACTTTTTAATGTAATTGGTTCATGATGCTTAATGGATTCTTTCATCGAGGGGGCATTGGCTGCCTCCACCCCAATAATTTTTATTTGCGGATTAATGGCTTTGGCGGCCAAAGCCACTCCGGCAATTAGCCCACCACCGCCAATGGGAACCATAATGGCATCGGCATCGGGCAGTTCCTCCAGAATCTCTAAGGCCACTGTTCCTTGACCGGCAATGACCGCTGGATCGTTGAAGGGATGAATAAAAACAGCCCCGGTCTTTTGTTGAATTTCTACCGCCTTGGCATAGGCATCATCATAAACAAATCCACTTAGCACCACCTCAGCCCCGTATCCTCTAGTGGCAGATATTTTGGCCAAAGGAGCTGTTTCGGGCATCACTATGGTGGCCTTAATGCCAAACTCTTGAGCCGCCAACGCCACCCCTTGGGCATGGTTGCCCGCCGACGAGGCTATAACCCCCTTTTCCCTCTGTTCCGGCGTTAAACTGTTGATTTTGTTGTAAGCACCGCGAACTTTAAAGGAACCCGTACGCTGTAAGTTCTCCAGTTTTAAATAAACTTCGCTACTGCACAAATCATTGATTGGACTGGTGATAATGTCAGTTTTCTTCACCACATCCGCCAACACTTCACGGGCTTTTTCAATATCCTGCAACGAAATCTGATGCAAAGTATATCACCTCTTTATCAATATGTTTGCCAAAAAATTATGGTTTGATGATTAATTCTCGGGTGAAATTATTTAACCGTTCCGCCCCGGTTGCTGTCACCACAACGGTATCTTCAATTCTGACACCAAACTTACCTGGTAGGTATATGCCAGGTTCTACACTGACCACCATACCTTCAGCCAACCGCTGGAAATTGCCCGCGGCTAGATAGGGTTCTTCGTGAATTTCAATCCCCACACCATGTCCGGTGCGGTGAGTAAAATACTGACCATATCCGGCCTCGGTGATGATGTTCCTGGCCACCGCATCAACATGCTCCATGGTGACGCCCGGTTTAATGGCTAGAAAAGCCTGCTGTTGGGCCGTTTTTACTATTTCATAGACGGTTCTAATTTCAAGGGACGGCTGCCCCAGTGCAAAGGTGCGCGTTATATCAGAACAGTAATAATCCTTAATGCCTCCCATATCAATCAATACCGTTTGTCCTGCCTGCAGCACTGTCCCGTCGGGAACGTGATGAGGAATGGCGCAATTGTCGCCAGTGGAAACTATGACATCAAAGGATAATTTACTTACTCCCAGCTGTTTAAATTGACTGCGGATTTCATCTGCCACCTGGCGTTCAGTGAGGCCGGGTTTAATAAATTTAGCCAATGATTCCATCACCCGATCGGCTGTTTTGCCGGATTCTTTCAGCCTGGCAACTTCCACCTGATCTTTATGTAAACGCAATGCACCCAAAATATCTTTGCTGTCCACAAAATTCAAATGGGTGTTGATTTGCATTAATTGAATTAAATTGCCACTGGGCCAACTATTATCAATGGCCACCGTGCCGGCAGAGGGCAAATATTGGTTCAATAATTCTACCGCCACCTGTCCATCGGACCAAAACAGCATGTCCACCCCAGCGGCTGCCACCTGTTCCTTAAACATTTCATGGGCTAATAAAGTTGGGGTACCCTGTTGGGGAATGACAATGGCTTGTAATCTTTCGTTTGATTCCAGCCAAGTACCGGTGAAATAAAAAAAGTTAGGCGTCGAAGTCACCACCACCGCATCCACCTGCTGGGTCGCCAATAACTTCTGGGCCCGTTGGAACCGTTGCTGATAAATATCCATTTTGTCACCTGCTTTAAAATAATATCTTGAATAATTATAACACAATCCACTGGCCTATATTTTTTGCAGCATCCAAACAAACTAAAAACCACCCACAATTTATAGTAAATTGTGGGTGGTGACCGATACTGTATTTAAAACACCTTTGCTAAATCCCTAGCTTCGTAGTAAGCCTTCTCTTGGGCCGCCGCCAAGGCTTCTCCCTGCAATACATCGGCTAACTCCAGTTTGATGGTTTCAACATGTGGGATACCCATAAAATTTAGAATGGTGCGCACATATCTATCGCCCATCTCGTATTGCGCCGCCGGACCTTCGCTGTACATACCACCGCGGCTTACAATGTGGACCGCCTTTCTCGGTTTGTCTGTCAATAACCCCACTGGCCCATTTTCTGTATACTTAAAGGTTATTCCCACTTGCACCACATAATCAAAGTATGCTTTCAAAATGGCCGGGATACTTAAATTCCACATGGGGGCGGCGATAATATATTTTTCCGCAGCGGCAAACTGCTGGGCATAGGCATGCACTTCATTGTGCTGACCGGAAAACTTTGCTGCTATCATCTCTCCATCCAGCAGGCGAATACCCAGCTGATACAAATCTAGGGTAGTGATTTCTTTTTCATCTTTGGGGTGGTACTTTATATACTCCTGCAAAAATACGTTGGCAAGTTTAAAGGTGTTAGAGTGTTCATCAGGCTTGGGATTGGCCTTAATAAAAAGGATTTTACCCATAACAACAACTCCTTTAATATTAATAATACCAAAGGAGTTCCCCATCAGTTAACAAATATCCTGCCATTGCCAATAACAATTTATCGTTTAGTTTCGTTGTTACCATGGTTGCGACAGCGTTTACCCCCATGGTGTTTGGGTACATGATGAAAATTGCCGCCTTCTACCCTAATTGCTTTGCCGTTCACCAAAGCTTGGGCTATTTTGTTGCGGGCGGCCACAAGAATGCGATGAAATGTTGGTCGTGATACCTGCATGCGCTCTGCACAGGATTCTTGCTCTAACCCTTCTAAGTCTTTAAGTCTAATGGCTTCCAATTCTTCCACTGTCAACGACATTTCCTCTAGTTCCACCATCGGTACACCGGCTGGCTTAAAATAGGTTACCTCCGGTACAAATTCTACCCTTCTGCATTTAGGCGGTCGCGGCATCTCTTCTCCCCCTCCTTGCCATAATTTTAATGGCAATTTGAACATATGTCAAATAAAAAGGAGCACCTTGATATGGGCCCCTTTTGTAACACTTTAACTATTCAAGTCATCTAAATTAAATTTATGATGCAGTGCCTTCACTGCCTTTTCGGTATCGTCTGCTTTAATTACACAGGATACCTTGATTTCAGAAGTGGTGATCATATCAATGTTGATACTCTCTTCGGCCAGTGCTTCGAACATCATGGCTGCCACACCGGGGTGACTAACCATACCGGCGCCCACAATAGAAATTTTACAAACATCTTCGTCGTGGGTATAGCCTCCAAAACCGATTTCACTCTGTATCTCTTCCACCACAGCCAGCGCTTTGCGCAAATCGTTTCTGGTGATGGTAAAGGATATGTCGTTGACATTGTTGCGCATGGCGCTTTGGATAATCATATCGACGTCTATGTTTTGTTTAGCTAAAGCCTGGAAAATTTTAAAGGCAATGCCTGGATAATCTGGTACGTCAAACAAACCAATCTTGGCCACGTTACAATCATAGGCCACACCGCTTACGATAATATGTTTTTCCATATTTCCAACCTCCTGGACAACGGTACCTGTATTGTTATTAAAGCTAGAACGAACTTGCAACGGAATATTGTACAACTTTGCCAGTTCCACTGCCCGAGGGTGTAAAACCACCGCTCCTAAACTGGCCAACTCCAACATTTCATCGTAAGATATATTTGCTAATTTGCTGGCCGTGGGCACTACCCGGGGGTCCGCTGTGTAAATTCCGTCCACATCGGTATAAATTTCACACAAATCTGCCCCCAGGGCAACGGCTAAGGCCACTGCCGAAGTGTCAGAGCCACCTCGACCCAGGGTGGTGATATCGTTAAACTCATTCATTCCCTGGAAGCCTGCCACCACCACAATCCGTCCACTATCCAGTTCTGCCTTGATGCGACTGTTGTCTATATTGGTAATCTTTGCTTTGGCATAGACCTCATTGGTTTTAACTCCCGCCTGTCCACCGGTAAGTGAGATTACATCACTGCCCATTTCCTTGATGGCCATGGATAACAAGGCAATGGACACCTGCTCTCCAGTGGAAAGCAACATATCCATTTCCCGATCGGAAGGGTTATTGGTAATTTGTTTCATCAACTCAATCAAATCATCAGTAGTGTCACCCATGGCAGAAACCACAACCACCATGTCGTTGCCATTCTTGCGGCCTTCCACTACCCGGCGGGCCACATTTTTGATGCGTTCTGGGTTGGCAACTGAACTACCACCATATTTCTGTACAATCAACATTCTGCCATTTCACTCCTGTTTTTAGAAATAACAAGGTATATGATATCATACTTTTTTTGTAAAAGTCACCTTTTGATCAGCAAGTATACAAAATTATAATTGGCCAGCTTATACTCTTTCTAAAGCCCGGACCCCCACGCTGCTGGGTTCCAATATCATTACTTTAGCATTGACACCACTTTGCCTAAAGGTATCCTTCATCACGTTAGCAATTAATTCAAAATTATTATCGGCCAAAGCAATCAAAGTGGGTCCGGCCCCTGACAGCACCACGCCTCTGGCACCGGCCAACTTTGCTGCCGCCAAAACCTTTTTCATTCCTGGCACCAACGACGCTCGATAGCTCTGATGCAGTTTGTCTTCCATGGCATAGCTTAATTTATCCATATCACCTTGGCTTAAAGCTGCCACCAGCAGTGCCACATGCCCCACGTTAAACACTGCATCCTGCAATGTAACCTGACTGGGCAAAACTTCCCGGGCCCGTTTAGTGGAAAGCTTAAAGTCCGGCACTGCAACCACCGCTTTCAGGCCCATTGGGGGTTGCAGTTTAATAGATTGTACCTCTCCTTGCTCCACTGCCGATATGACAATCCCCCCCAGTAAAGCCGGGGCCACGTTATCGGGATGGCCTTCCAACTCATTGGCTAATTCCAACAATTCTTTGGCAGCTAATTTATTGCCAGCCATCATGTTGGCAGCCACAACACCACCAACAATTGCTGCAGCGCTGCTGCCTAACCCGCGACTTACAGGGATCTGATTAGTTAATTTAATTTTTAGTCCCGCCGGTTGATAACCCACTTTATTAAACACTTTGTTTGCCGCTTGATAGACAATGTTGTTTTCATTGAGGGGAATGCCGTCAGCACCATCGCCAACCACCTCGATGATTAAACCCTTGTCTAGTTGTTTCATCTCAACTATGTTGTACAATTTTAAAGCCATACCCAGGCAATCAAAACCGGGGCCAAGATTTGCCGTTGTAGCAGGCACCTGTACTCGGATCATCTTCATCCTCTACCCTTCAACACGTATCACGTTAGCAATTTCTTTTACACAGGATAGGTGCTGAATATCAGCTAAGGCATCCTGTACATTTTCTTCTTTGGTATGGTGGGTAATCAGCACCAATTCAGCGGTACAGCCCTCAGCATCCTTTTGAATCACCGATGCTAAGCTGACATTTTTATTGCCAAATACTAAGGCTATTGATGCCAATACCCCTGGCTTGTCAGCCACTTTAGTTCTAATGTAATAACGACTTTGGGTTTCTCCCATGGCTTTAATCGGTTTATTATCATAACAGGTACAGTCAATAATACTGGAAGTGTTATTGACTAAGTCTCGGCCCGCTTCCATGATATCTGCAACAACTGCACTGGCAGTGGGCAATTCCCCTGCCCCTTGGCCATAAAACATGGTATCGCCCACCGCATCCCCCCGCACAAAAACCGCATTAAAGACATCGTTTACCGATGCCAATGGGTGTTCTTGGGGAATAAACGTAGGATGAACCCGAACCTCGATTCCCTCAGCCGTATCCTTGGCTATACCTAACAACTTAATGACATAACCTAATTCCTTGGCATAGGCAATGTCCTCAGCGGTTACCTTGGTAATTCCTTCTACATAAACATTGTTTAAAGTTACCCTAGTATTAAAGGCGATGGAAGCTAAAATGGCTATTTTCCGGGCGGCATCATAGCCTGCCACATCTGCAGTGGGGTCAGCTTCGGCATATCCTTTGGCTTGGGCTTCTTTCAACACCGCATCAAAGTCAGAACCATCCTTGGTCATTTTAGTTAGCATATAGTTAGTTGTACCATTAATAATGCCAAAGACAGCTTCAATACGATTGCTGGCCAAACTCTGCTTCAGAGTACGGATTATCGGGATACCACCGGCAACACTGGCTTCAAATAGCAAATGACAATTTCCCTCACAGGCGGCAGCAAACAGTTCTTTTCCGTGCATAGCCACCATGTCTTTGTTAGCAGTAACAACGCTTTTACCCCGGTGCAAGGCGGCCAGCACATACTCTAACGCCGGATTAATGCCACCAATCAGTTCCACCAGCACGTCTATTTCCGGGTCATTGAGGACATCATTAATATCATCTGTTAGCACCGCCGATGGAACATTGACACCTCTGTTTTTATTTACATCCCTTACCAATATTTTTTTAATCTCTAACTTTGCTCCCACTCTGCGTTGAACAACCTCTGCGTTATCACTGAGAGTACGGTATACTCCCCGGCCCACCGTACCCATACCAAGCAGAGCAACTTTTACCACTTCTTTTTTAGCATCCATAAAAAAACCTCCGTCAAACTATACTAATTCCGCCATTGGTTAACTCTGACCAACAACTTGCACTTTCTGCACACCATCCACTTTGCGCAATTGGTTGACCAATTCCTCCAAGTCTCCCAATAGCTCTGCAGTTTCAATGGCCACCGTAACACCGGCTATTCCCTCTTGGGGTACGTTTTGGTTGATAGTAAGTACGTTACCCTTTTGTAGCGCAATGCTGTTTAAAATGGTAGACAATATGCCCGAGCGATGCTCCAGCATCAACGATATGGTGACGATTTTTCCCCTACTCCACTGGTTAAAGGGAAATACACCTTCTTTATACTTGTAAAAGGCACTGCGGGAAAGCCCAACCTTTTCCACCGCCTCATTAACTGTTATTGCCTGACCTTTGCGCAATAATTCCTTGGCTTGGGCCGTTTTTAAAATTGCTTCTGGTAAAATGTCTTCATTTACCAAGTAAAACTTTTTGTTACGGTTGTTATCATTAGACATAGCTATCCCTCCCAATTTGTATGTCTCCCAGGAAAGGATAATGTTCCTTCCGATGTAGACATTATAGACCCTGCTGGTAATTTTGACAACATCTATTTTATCATCTTAATAATGTTCTATTATTCAAACAAATTAAATGGCTACCACCATTATCATAACCCAGATGTTGAAGCAATATTTGAATCCTTTTAACCAGAGGTAGGGCTACCCTTCGGCCCGAACCTGTGACAAATGTTTTGTTTGCCTGGAAAGGAAAGATGAAAAAATAGCCAGTGTAGCCGCTGCTGAAATGGATCTAGATAATCGCAACGCAGAAATGACTAATTGTGCCACAGACCCAGCACATCGAGGGCGGGGATTAATGAGTGTAATAATGACAAAACTGGAACAGGAAACAGCTAAAAAAGGTATCAAGTGTTTATACAGCCTGTCCCGGGCCTCCGAATTCGGTATTAATTTAATTCTACACCGTTTGGGTTATAGCTATAGAGGTACGTTAATCAACAACTGCCACATCTGTGGCGATTGGGAAGACATGCACCTGTGGGTAAAGGCCAGAGCATAATATATACAGTGTTAAATATATAAAAGCCCGCTAATTGCGGGCTTTTATCAGATAATAATACATATTAGACCACCGCTACCATCATTGACAATGCGTTGCAGTGTTTCCTGAAGTTTAATCTGGGCATTTTCCGGCATATGGTGAATCTTGTTCTGTACACCTTCACGAACCAAGTCATGCAAACTCTTACCGAAAATTTCTGAACCCCAAATTTTCTGAGGATTCTCGTCAAACTCATCCAACATATAGCGTACCAGTTCTTCACATTGTTTTTCGGTGCCAATTATCGGAGTGATTTCGGTGGTGATATCGGCTCGAATGATGTGTAGTGACGGTGCACTGGCCTTTAGTTTGACGCCAAACCGATTGCCCTGGCGTATCAACTCTGGTTCTTCAAGGTTCATTTCATCCAGTTTGGGCGTCACCACCCCGTAGCCAGTTTCTCTAACCTCTGTAAAGGCATCGGCAACTTTGTCCCATTCCTGCTTTGACACAGCAAAGTCACGCATCAGTCTAAAAATGTCCTGTTCTCCAGTCACTTCATAACCAGTTTCTTCGCTGAGCACTTGATAGAACAATTCCTGCTTGGCCAGCATCTCAATGGCTGCCGAACCAGTGCCCATATCCATGCTTTTTAAGTTAACTTGCTTAACAAAATCATAATCTCCCAGCGCCTCAACGGCAGTTTCAATATCCCGTAACCGGCGCACATGATGCACAGTCGTTTTCACTGCATCTTCAAATTGATCCCGGAGCCAATGCTTAACGTCCAACTCTTCAACCCAAGAGGGCAGTGTAATGTTAACTTCGTTAACTGGAAACTCAAATAAAATCTGTTCCATTATGTATAAAATATCATCCTGTGTCAGTTCCGCTACGTTTATTGGCAATACAGGCACATCATATTTTTCCTGTAATTCGATAGCCAATGCTTGAACTTCGGGATTGTTAGGACGGATTGAATTTAAAACCACCACAAAGGGTTTGCCTAATTCGTTGAGTTCTGCCACCACTCTTTCCTCAGAATCAACGTAGTTTTCACGGTCAATGTCAGTTATTGAACCATCGGTGGTAACCAGCACTCCGATGGTGGAGTGTTCAGATATTACTTTGCGGGTACCAATTTCTGCTGCCTCTTGGAAAGGGATGGGATCTTCAAACCAAGGGGTGTTAACCATCCGCGGTCCTTCTTCTTCATCGTAACCCAACGCCCCTTCCACACGATAACCGACACAATCCACCAAACGCATTTTCACCTGTAGATTGGGGGTGATATTAATCTCCACCGCCTCATTCGGAACAAATTTGGGCTCAGTGGTCATAATGGTACGACCCGCTCCACTTTGGGGCAATTCGTCTTTAGCTCTTTCTCTATCATGTATATTTTTGATATTGGGAATCACTGTTAAATCCATAAATCTTTTTATGAAGGTGGACTTGCCGGTTCTAACACCACCGACTACGCCCAAATAAATGTCTCCACCGGTGCGTTCTGCAATATCACGGAAAAGATCAATTTTTTCCATGCACACTCTCCCTCCTTAAAAAATATATAAAATATTCACCGCCCTAATCTATGTAAAATGCATCCCTCCCCCGCCAGCCAAACAAGGTCAGGACAGCAGGCTACATTTTACTGACCCCACCTAACAGACACCGAATATCCCGTCCATGTCTATTTTTTTCCAGTGGCATACAATAACAATATATATATATGAACATAAATTAGTAATATGACGATGTAATATAAAATTTGAAAAAAATTCTAAGGCACTGATTAATTGTATGAGCTACCACCGCCTAAAAATGATAAAAAAATATATTTATATTAAAAAAATGTCTTCCATTTTGTGGAACACAATTAACCAGTGTTACGTAAACTAATGAAAACGCCGTTACGATATCTATATAAATATTGAGGTGAGACCTTTGAAAGATTCAATTGGCAAGCGCAGAAGGAAACCGGCATACGGCGCCAATAAAAAAGCAAGTAATAAAAACATATCTATATTATTTAAAAATTACCCATGTAAAGATGAGCCTTTACTGTCTCAAAGTTGGCGTCTTTACATGTATTTGCGCCGTTTGTTCCACAATTTAGATGTGGCATTTGAGAAGGATTTAAGTGGGTTGGATTTAACACCGGCTCAATTTATCGCCCTGTTAACCATTATTTTTGAGGAAGGTTTATCAATGAGCAATTTAGCTGAACTGTGCCATTGGAATCGTTCCACCGCCAGCAGGATTACTCATTCCCTAAACAAAAAGCAGTTGATAACCATAGCGGCAATGGACGGTAAGACATCGGCCTTAAAAGCCACAGCCAAGGGCCAAAGTCTTGCCGCCCATTATATAACCAAAGATTTAGCGGAGTTTAAGCATGGTTTAATCTTTATCAGCGATGAGGCCCAGGCCAGCACCGATGTCTATGATTGGCTAAAAACCTCGGTTAAATATCTGATTGGTGAAGATATTGTTAATTATATTGAGGACACCTGTAAAAAAGTTAATGATGCCACTTTAACATAGCGGCTTCTTCTATTTCTGCTTTACCACTCCGCCCCATCAAGTTCATTACCCCTTCCCGGGCTGAAAAATCTTCAAACAGCACGCGGTAAGTTTCCTCCGTAATTGGCATTTCAACCTGATATTTGGCGGCCAGAGCCTTGGCCGCCTTTGTTGTGCGCACCCCTTCAACCACCATGCGCACAGTCTCAACGGCTTCTGCCAGTGTTTTTCCTTTACCAATTTCTATGCCGGCCCGGCGGTTACGGCTGTGCATACTGGTACAGGTGACAATTAAATCTCCAACACCAGCCAAGCCGGCAAAGGTAAGGGGTAATGCCCCCATAGCCACCCCCAGACGGGAGATCTCAGCCAGCCCCCTGGTCATTAAAGCGGCCTTGGCGTTGTCACCAAAACCCAAACCGTCAGCCACCCCTGTACTTAAAGCAATGATATTTTTTAAAGCGCCACCCAGTTCAACACCAATAACGTCCGGGTTGGTATAGACCCGCATGCTGCCGGACATAAATAATTTTTGCACATATTTGGCTGCCTTGGCAGACCTCGATGCCACCACCACTGCGGTGGGCAAATCTTGCCCTACTTCTTCGGCATGACTAGGACCAGAGAGCACCACATAGCGATCACCATCGGCTTCAGAGGTCTCTTCAATAAACACTTCGGACATTCTTTTCAAAGTATTTTCCTCTATGCCCTTGGCCACGTTAATCACCAGCCCGTTTTGGGGAATCATTGGTTGGGCCATTTTTATAACCTCTCTAAAGCTGTGTGACGGGACGCCAAACAACACCGCATTGGTGTCAATCAACACATCGCCAATATCGTTGCTGCAGCGCACATTATTGGGGATGGTCACCCCTGGTAAATAGTTTTTATTTTGACGATTGCGATTGATATCGTTTACAGTGTCATTGTTTCGGGCCCACATTTTAACATTGTGGCCATTTCTGGCCAACTGAACGGCCAAGGCAGTGGCCCAGCTACCTGCACCAATTACAGCAATGCTTTGTTGCATTAAGGTGTCACCCCTTTTTATTTTGGTTTTTGACCAATTTTGTATTCAGTGCCAGAAAATATCCGTTTTATATTAGAACGATGCTTGTAAATAACTAAAGCTGCAACTGCAATACCAAAGATCAAGTATGGTAAATCTAAATTTAATAGATAAAAGGCAATGGGTATTGATAAAGCCGCCACCATCGAACCTGCTGACACATAGCGGGTAATGGCCACTGTGGCAATAAGCAGCACTAGGGCTATCAGCCCGGTCAGCGGTGAAATCACAAAGATTATTCCCCCACCGGTGGCCACAATTTTTCCGCCCTTGAACTTTAAAAAGATTGAAGCGCTATGTCCTAATAAAGCTCCCACTGCTGCGGATAATTCGGCTATGGCTTGGATATCACCTGAGGCAATGTACCTGGCGGCCAACACCGCCGCAATCCCCTTGGCCATATCTGCCAGTAGCACCAAGATTCCCGGTGCTACCCCCAACGTTCGATATATATTAGTGGCCCCAATGTTGCCACTGCCATACTGTCGAATGTCAATACCCCGCCAAAGCTTAGCCAGTATGTAGCCCGATGGTATTGAACCCAAAAGATAACCCACTACCAAAACAATAATAACATCCAAGTGCACATTACCTCATCCTATTCTTCATCACGCTTACGGAGGATAAACCTAAGGGGCGTACCTTCAAAGCCATAGGCATTGCGGAAGTAGTTCTCGATATAACGGAGATAGGAAAAATGCATTAACTCCGGATCGTTCACAAACAAAATAAAAGTAGGCGGCTGTACAGAGTTTTGCATCGCATAAAGAATTTTTAAACGTCTACCTTTATCAGAGGGCGGTTGGTTGTGCAACATCGCTTCCCTTACTAATTTATTGACATTACTGGTAGAAATGCGCAATGTATGCTGTTCTGCCACATAATCCACCAGTTCCAGTATTCTATTAACCCTTCTTTTAGTCAATGCCGAAATGTATACTATGGGTGCATATTGGATAAAACCAAGCTCTTCTCTAATGTCTTCGTTAAAGCGATTCATTGTTTTACCATCTTTTTCAATTAAATCCCACTTATTTACCACCAGCACAATGGCTCTTCCCTTTTCTTCGGCATAACCCACAATGCGTTTGTCTTGTTCGGTGACCCCTTCGGTGGCATCAATGAGCATCAGCACCACATCAGAGCGTTCCACCGCCCGCAGTGATCTAATTACACTGTAGCGCTCGGTGGCTTCCTCAATTTTGCCTTTGCGACGTAAACCGGCAGTGTCTATCAGCACATAATGTTTGTTATCCCGCTCTAAATAAGTATCAATGGCATCCCGGGTGGTACCGGGCACATTGCTGACAATCACCCGTTCTTCACCAATTAGGGAGTTGAACAAAGTGGATTTGCCGACGTTGGGACGACCAATAATGGCCACCTTTATTGTATCCGGCGGGTACTCCTCTTCTTCTATTTGAGGTAGCAATTCCACCACTTTGTCTAACAGATCACCGGTGTTCATCCCTTCTGCCGCCGATACCGGGATTGGTTCACCCAAACCCAGTTCATAAAAATCATAATAAGGAATTTTACTGGCATCAAAATTTTCCACCTTGTTGGCAACCACCAACACCGGTTGCTTGATTCGCCGCAACATTGAGGCCACTTCATAGTCGGTGGGATGCAGACCAGCTCTGGCATCCACCACAAATAAAATCACGTCGGCCTGTTCAATGGCAATTTCCGCCTGCCGGCGAACATGAAGGGTAAACTGGTCGGTATCTTTAAACTCTATACCGCCGGTATCGATCAAAGTAAACTCGTTACCCTGCCATTCAGCATCAAAATATAATCTATCTCTGGTTACACCGGGTTGGTCTTCCACAATGGCCACCCGGCTGCGCACAATGCGATTAAATAATGTTGACTTACCCACATTGGGACGCCCAACAATCGCTACAATTGGTTTTGCCATAAGTTGAATCACACACTTTCTAACCATTTATTTATCTTCATTAAACATTATTCATATCCTTTGACTACTGCTGCCACCAGTTCGCTGGGGGTATCCACCGGTACAATTGGCACACCTAGCTTTTCCACCAGTTCATCAAGAGAAATATCATCTAAAAAAACATCATCCTGTTGATCCTTCAACATCACCGCGGGAATAAGCAGTTTCTGTCCCAAGTCTTTTCCCTGTAGTTCTTGTAACAGATCACTGCCTGTTAAAAGACCTGCCACCGTTACAGTATTGCCAAAATAACGGTGCGGTATTAAATGCAGTTGCACCTGCAATCCATCTATTTGATTTAACCTAGCCACTATCGGCTCCATAATAGCATATGCTGAGGTTCCGGTGGCCATTGTGACTTTTTGTGGTGGGTATACTTCTTTGGGCAATTGCGTTTTTACCTGATCCCATTGGTCAATGAATAATCTGATTAATCCTATGCCATTTTCTAACTGTGGGTAGTCACCGTAATGTTGGCCCGGTGGAATGGGCTGTCCAGAAATAACATAGAACTCATCAGCAATGAATACAAAGGGGTCATCAAACTGCTGCATAAACTTTTGCTGCCAGCGGGTAACTTGCTTGACCACTTCACCTGCCTGTTCTGGTGTAAATAAATTAAGTTCAGCCAATCCCTGGCGAAATTTAGTTAACCCCACCGGAACAACGGCCAATGAACGGACACTGGGCCAAAGGCTTGCCAAATCGCCGATGGTACTATCCAGTTCTTTACCATCATTAAAACCTGGGCATAACACCACCTGGGTATGCATTTCTATGCCTGCTGCCGCCAGTGCTGTTAGCTGTTTCATAATGTTAGCAGCATGGGGATTGCGCATCATCCGGTGCCGCAAATCCGGATTGGTGGTATGAACAGAAATATATAGTGGACTTAAATGCTGTTCGATAATTCTTTGTAGTTCCTGATCATTTACATTGGTCAAGGTTACAAAATTGCCATATAAGAATGAGTGGCGATAGTCGTCATCCTTAACATAAAGGGTATCGCGCATATCCGGGGCCATTTGGTCCACAAAACAAAAAAGGCATTTGTTCCGACACCGCCTGATTTTTCCCAAGGCATTTGTTCCGAAATCCAGCCCCAAATCTTCGTCATAATCCTTTTCTATTTCCATTAACCATTCTTCACCGTCGGCGGTGATTACTTTCATTTGTAATTCATCATCACTGGCTAAAAATCGATAATCTAATAAATCGGTAACGGGTTTACCATTTATCTCCACAATGGTAGCGCCGGGTGTTATCTCCAGTTCTTCACCAATACTGCCGGGATAAACTTCTGTTACTACTAGTCCTTTAACTGGCATTAGTTACCTCCAAATGGTTATACTTCATAAATTATCTAACACCTGTTAATTTAAGTCAAGCATTAGTGTTTAACAATAATTAATGTGCCATTCGTTAACTGATGGGCCATGCCGTCCAAAATGTTAGCCATGCTGGCGGCCATATCTTGCAACTCCTGTTCATTGTTTACATAAAAAATTGGCACACCACCTGCTACTGTGTCTTTGTTAATGGTTATGGCTGCCAAAATCATACTGCTAATTTCTATACCCACATCAGCACCTCGCTGCTTTTATTTTTAATCGGATGCATAGCGCCCGGCTTTGGTGGCCAAGGGTTTGCTGTAGGCTGTTTCCAAAACCGGTGTCCGGTTTACAGCCTCTACCAAAGCTTGGGCATCCTTTTCCACCGGCATGATGTACATAGCTACTTTGCCAGTGTCTGGATCTTTGCGCAAAGTGGGGGAAAATTCCGGAATATCAATATCCTTTTTTGTGCCCAGAACTACACCGGCGGTATGGGCAATGGCCATCCGTTGTCCCATGTCATGTATGGTGGCCCTGGCATTATCATTTTTAGGATGAATTACCACCCCCAAGCCTCCCTCTAAAATCTCTTGGCGACGGCTTGCCAGACCGACATTGAAGATGGCGATATTTTCAATCCAAAGGGTTGCCCCTTCAAAACGGATATCGGCAATTTTTACCTCACATATATCACCAATAACCCGCCCGGTCATAAAGAGTTTGCTGATCAGTATCATGATAATACCCACAATGGCCCCCAATGCCCAGCCAACACCAGTTTCCAATGCCAGTTGTGTGCTTAAGGCGGTCACAAAGGATACTATCATTACCAAATAGTTACGGGCTTCAAAGGTTTTGGCAATACCTTCTATATAGTCCCTGCCCCGGGGAATTAACTCCGATTCTTCCAAACTTTGCAAAGTGGTACGTTCTTGGTTGCGAATGTCACTGAATTGCTGGGCTGCTAAAGCTAAAAATGTAAAGGCGGTGAACTCTTTATAGATTATTGCCGGCACTGCCACCGCCCCTAAGGCGGAGGCAATAAAGCCCAGCGATAGATGAACGATATAGCCGTGGGGATAACCAGGATACTGTTTATAATCAATGCGCAGCAGGACCATCCTTGTAACTGTACCTGCCAATGTTCCAATAACAATTACCAATAGATAGTCCTGCAAGTGCATGATTAATCCTCCTAGTCTTTGGTCACTTCATCCCGGGCATCTTTCAATTTTTCATTACTGATGGGATCAGATGATTCATCTTGGTCAGTAACCCTTTTGTTAATGGCTTGTTTCTTTTTAGCCGGAGCCATAAAACTGGTCATTTCTTTACTAAAACCGGTTATTTTTTCGGCGGCACCCTTTAGGCTACCGGTACTCATCAACAGAAAAGCACCACCGCCAATTAGCAGAATCCCCAATATCCAGCCGAGGGTGGACCAAGCATTATTGCCCGCTTCTTCACTGACCTCGGTACCTGGGCCACCGGCCTGTCCACCGCCAGCTGCACCAGAGCCAACCCCCAGCACCACCGGAACGGCATCCGCCAATAGAGCCACACCCTCTTCTGCACGCTCCCGTTCATTGGTATGGGTACCGGCTTCAATCAATATGGCAGTGGGCATTAAATCTTGGTTGTAATTGCCCTTGCCAACAAAAATTTCTTTTACTAAGTCGGGATGTTGTTGATTGGTGTAGGCCATCAGTCGTTTGGCAAAATCCATATTGGATTGCATTTTGGGGTTTTGTTTGCCCACCACTAATCTAATTTGCGTCACATCCCTCCCGGCAATGTTATGTTCATAATAATTAGGATCCGGTATACCATCGCGATGCACATCAATTAGTGCGGTGGGATTTTGTTTCATCAATTCTGTGGCTGTCCGTCTAGAACGGATATAAGCATTACTGTCATGGGGATCATGGGAGTTATCACTGTATAAAATATTAACCCCCGCTTGTTGCAACCGATTGCTCAACTCTTTGCCAACTTCTAAAATCCCTCCCTTAAAGGGCTTGGATTCGGTACCATCGGTGGGCACATAGGATTCATCGGTGTGGGTTGAATATATTCCGATGGGACGATTCTTTTGCTCATTGTTGGCCACCACTGGTACTTCTTTCAGATTGGCAAAGTAGTCTACATAGGCAAAATACTCTTTATCTATTCCCAACAATTTGGCAGTGGCTTTATTGCCGTCAACTTTTTCTATTTGATAATGTTGACCCGCTGCATTAATAATCTCATCACCACTACCCACATTTCTAGCCATTTTACTGACCAAGTTGCCAGCGTCATCAAAAATTTCCGTTGTCTGGCCGACGATATGATCAACATCATCGGCATGCAATAGTGCCGAAGGACTCCAAACGGGCTGGGTGGTGATGGCAAAGTCTGTACTTATCAACCCAAGCAGCAGTACACCCACGGCAATTATTGCCGTTGCCAAATAAAGTCTTAATTTAGATGTCATTATTCACCCCTCCTTTTTCCAGTGAGATCTTTTAAATCAACCCCTCGTCCATGATCCTTTTCTGGCGTGTTTTCTGTGAAGGGCATGGTGTCATCCACTTCTATGTCGCCCGCTTCCATGGCGGTGGCCGGTTGATGTCGCTCCATCGCTCCAGCCTTTTCATCATGACGGTTTATTTCCGGTTTGCGCAGTCCAGCCAATAACTCTTCCGGCCGTCCTTCGCTGCTGGGACCACCCTGCAAACGTTCTCTCAATTCACCAAAAATATCTGCCAACAATACTGCAATAACCCCGGATAACACTGTAACATCAAAGGCACCGGCACCACCAATGGAAACGGTACCACCGGCTGCTCCATTGCGCACCAGCCAAATGAAATGAAATACATCCACCAGCACCACACCAAGGGTGGCGGCAATAAAGGCCGACCGCCTAGAACGTCCTGCCAAATAACCGGTTATCCCTGCTGCTATGGGATATAAATAGAGCGAATCTAAAACGGCAAATCTTCCCGCCGGTTCTGCCAAACCACTCATAAGAATTGAACCCAAGTAATAAACCACCAGTGCTGTTACCACCGTAGCAATTAACGCTCTGATCCGCTCTTTGTTGGTGCCCGCTTTGGCTAACAGGTAAATTGCCAAAGCAATGGGGATGATGCCACCGCCCACGTTGATAGAAGATCTAATATCCCCCACCGGCAACGGAATGGTAATAAAACTACCAATAATTAAAGCTACTATAATCCCCAGTGCAGCTTTGTCACTCAGCCGCATCCGGTCAAGTACTCTATGGGCCAGTCCAAAATAAATAAGAAATGATACCACTATCAGTGCAATAAGACCTAAGGGAAATTGTGTCATTGACCTACCTCCTCATGCAAATTTGACATTATTTTCAACTGGTATGTTGCCCCAGCGCAAAATATTTATTCGCAGCGATGCTGCTACTTTTCTTTATCATTTTGTTTTGGTATCGGCTTTGATTGGGGCTGAGGGCCGATATTTTTAGCGATGACGCTTTTAATTTTGTTGACCCTTTGCTGTAGTCTTGGCTGTTTACCCAGCATTTCTCTAATGGTATTGGCAGCGGTTTCTAATGCCTTCTCCATGGTACCGGTATTGATAAAAATAAATGCTGCCACCGCCACCACAGTAATGGCCACCAGCCAAAGGGCGGTACTCCAGCCGCTTTTTTCGGTTTCCTTAATTGGTGTAGCCTCGGTCGCCCCCGCTGCCGTTCCCTCCTTTACTTCATTTAACCCCAGCACCACTGGCACCGCTTCTGCAAACAACGCCATACCCTGCTGACATTCCGCCAGTGTGTTGGTGTGGGTGCCGGCTTCCAACAGTACCGATGTGGGCAGTAAGTCTTGGTTGTAATTGCCGCGGCCAATGTACAAGTCTTTAATTATGCCGGGGTGCACCCGCTCGGCATAAGCCATCAAGCGCTTAGCAAAATCTTTATTGGTGGCACTGGCGGGATTTTGTTTGCCAATTACCAAGCGCACTTTGGCAACCTGTTGTCCATCTATGGTGGTCCGATATTTATTGGCATCGGGTACGCCATCGCGGTGAATATCAAATATTGCCACCGGATCGTCTTTCATAATTCCCATGGCAGTGCGCCTGGAACGCATATAGGCATTACTGTCGTGGGGGTCATGGGGGGTGTGATAATAAATCACATTAACCTTTTGTTTCTCCAGATCGGAACCAAAACTGCGGCCAACTTGGTAGATGTCCCCCTCATAGGGTTTAAAGGCTTTACCGCTGGTGGGAACATAAGATTCACCGGTATGGGTGTGGTAAATGCCCACCGGTTTATCACTCCAATGGGCGGCGGCGGGAATTGCTGGGTTGGAGTAAAAGTATTCCACCCAACCGAGGTACTGTTTATCAAACCCCACCAACTTAGCGGTGGCCACCGCATCCCCAACCTTTTTTACACGATAATGCCTGCCGTCGGGTAAAATTATCTCATCACCCACCACCACTTGACGGGAGGTCTCGGTGATCACTTGTTCATTTTGATCTTTGATGACAGTACATTGCCCCGCCTGATGATCCAAATGCTTGACCGATAATAAAGAAAAGGGACTCCAACTCTTATTAAACTCCAGCCCCGCCTCCACCGCCTTTGGCCCTATTAATAGACAAATAAAATATGTAATGGTAAGTATTAATGGCAATATTCTTTTTCCCATTGGTTCCTCCGTCGCCTTGGTAATAAATCTATTTAAATATAGTACCCAATGGAAAATATTTATAAACAAAAAACCTCGGCACGCATTACAGCGTACCGAGGTTTTTAAGCAATTTATTATTTACTTTGTTTGAGCATTTCTGCCACTTCAGGGGGCATTGCTTCACCTAAAGTCATGCCACCACCATCGGTGCCATCTTCGGTGGGAGTTTGATATTGCACCGGTTTTTGTTCCTGGGGTTTTTTAGGTTGACGTTGTGGCTTAGGTTCCCGGTTAACTTCCCGAATAGAAAGGCGAATGCGTTTTTGTTCAGGGTCAACCGAAAGTACTTTTACTTTAATTTCTTCCCCTTCAGTTACTACATCCTCTGGCTTTTCAACATGCTGTTCCGCCAAGTGAGAAATGTGTACCAAACCTTCTACCCCTGGTTCCAGTTGGACAAAGGCACCAAAGGGAGCAAGGCGCACCACTTTAGCTTGCACCACACTGCCAACTTGATATTTTTCTTCCACATTATCCCATGGGTTTGGCAACACTTGCTTCAATCCCAAGGATACCTTTTCCTTTTCTTTATCAACTTTTAAAATCTTAACTTCAATTTCATCTCCAACATTAACCACTTCTGATGGATGCTTAATCCGATACCAAGCCATTTCCGAAATATGAAGTAAGCCATCAATGCCACCGATATCAATAAAAGCACCGAAATCAGTGAGGCGACGTACAATACCCTTTACTGTTTGACCATCTTCAATGGTTTGGAATAGTTCAGCCCGTTGTTTTGCTTTTTCCTCCTCCAAAACCACTTTTCGAGATAGTACAACTTTTTTACGGGTATCGTTCATCTCAATAATTCTTACTTTAATGGTCTCATTGAGGTACTGGCTAAGGTCTTCCACATAACCAATATCCACTAGAGAGGCAGGTAAAAATGCCCGCACACCCACATCAACAATTAAGCCGCCTTTAACGACTTCTCTCACGGTGCCATCAATGACGGTGCCGTTTTCCATATCAGCTTGCAATTTGGCCCAATTTTTTTGCACATCTGCTCGCTCTTTAGATAAAATGGTTCTACCATCTTCGTCTTCAGCCTTGATAACTACTACATCTATTTGATCACCAACCTTTACCATCTCTTGGGGGTTGGCATTATAGCTGGTTAATTCTTTAAACGGAATCACACCTTCTGATTTTGCCCCAACGTCAACTAAGACTTCGTCATTGTTAATTTGCACCACTGTACCAGTAACCAATTCACCTTTGTGTAGGGTTTTAACCTCTACCGCTTCATTCATGCCCTCTTGCATAGTTTCTTGTTGCACACCTTCCATTTTTTCTCCTAACTCGCTCATCCTATTAACAACCTCCTCAATAACCCAGCTGGGTGTTGATGCACCCGCTGTTAGTCCAGCTCGCTTAACTCCATCAAACCACTCGGCTTTTAGTTCAGCAGCAGTTTCTATCTGATAAGTGGTCGTGCCAGTACCCATGCACAATTTGGTCAATTTACCGGTGTTGGCACTATTTGTACCTCCCACCACTATCATTACATCCACTTTTTGGGCCAACTCCAGAGCCGCTTTTTGCCGCTCCTGGGTGGCACTACAGATAGTATTACATACTTTAACCTCAATACCTTTATTTTGTAGAGTGCGAACTACTTGATTAAAATTTGCTTCCGGTTGGGTAGTTTGGGCAACTACACCAATCCGGTTATAGCCAGTAATTTTTTCAGCTTCAGCAGCATTTTCCACCACCAATGCTTTGCCGTCGGACCAGCCTACAATGCCTTGGACTTCGGGGTGATCTTTTTCGCCTACAATCACAACTTGGTAACCCTCTGCAGCCAATTCTCGCACTAATTTTTGAACCCTACCAACAAAGGGGCAAGTGGCATCAATCACTTCATGTCCAACTTTTGTTGCCTCTTCAAATATTTGCGGCTCCACTCCATGGGATCTTATAATTAAACTGCCCGGCTTTTCATCAGTGATGTTGCCAATTTTATTTATCCCTTGTTCTTGCAATTTATTAACCACTTGCTGGTTATGAATGATGGGACCATAGGTGTAAACTGGGCCATTTTTGTCTTGGGCTGTCTGTTGAGCCATTTCTATCGCTCGCTTAACCCCAAAACAAAAGCCCGCCTTTGAAGCTATCAATATTTCCAAAGAACTCACCTCAACAGTTATCTTGCTGTGCTGATCAACTGCGACAATTGGTTCATTACTTGCTGACTATAGTTTTCTAACTGTTCTCGGCTAGGCCTCGAACCTTCATACTCAGGTAATGGGATGGGACTGCCAATAATCACAGATAACTTACCCAAAACCCCTTTGGCACCAACAATGGCCACCGGAACTATCGGCACATTGGCTTTAAAGGCTAACATGGCCGCCCCTAAGTGAGCCCTTTGCAATTCTCCCGATGTGCTGCGGGTACCCTCGGGAAAAACACCAATCATTTGCCCTGTCATCAATAAATTAACTGCATATCTGATGGCGTTGCGGTCAGACTTGCCCCGTTCCACCGGAAAGGCCTTTAAACCTCTAATTAAAGTGGCAAATAACAGATTATTAAACAGTTCGCTTTTTGCCATATAATGAATGGGTCGATTAAGCGCACAACCTACGGCAACTGGGTCCCAATAACTGGTATGGTTGGACACAACAACTACTCCGCCTTGTCGTGGCAAATTATTTAAACCTAAAACTCGCCAACGGCGCAGGATTAGTAGCACAAGCCTCATCACAACCCTGGCCAAATTGTAAAACATTACGTTTCCTCCAAAATATATCGTTGTGATCCTACAGTTTAACCGTTATCGGTTATGCGTAAACCTCTTTTACTTTTTGTACCATCAACTCCACCACCTGTTCAATTGTCAACCCTGTGGAGTCAATGATGATAGCATCTTCAGAGGGAATTAGCGGATCAACTGCTCTATTTTGGTCCATGGTGTCCCGCTCCGCTATTTCAGATATTAACTTTTTTAGGCTGATATCATGTCCCTGTTGTTTTAAATCCTGCAGGCGCCTTTTGGCCCGCTCCTCTATGGTGGCGGTCAAAAAAAACTTAGCCTTGGCATCCGGTAACACCCGAGTGCCAATATCACGACCATCCATCACCACTCCACAATGGGCTGCGATATCCTGCTGTTGTTTAACTAAATTTTTTCTCACCGCCGGAATTTTGGCCACCAATGAAACATGATTAGATACTTGTGGCTCCCGAATGGCCTTGGTTACATCCTGGCCATCCAAAAACACTTTGCATCCTGCTTCGTTACCGGGAACCAGCTCTATTTTTACTGTGGCAGCCAGTCTACCCAATTGTTCAGCGTCTCCGAAGCTAATTTGAGATTGTAGCGCCTTCAGTGTCACTGCCCGGTACATACTGCCAGTATCTATATATAACAGCCCCAATCTGTCGGCTAGCTTTTTTGCCACTGTACTCTTACCAGCACCGGCCGGACCATCTATGGCAACTTTCATCTGTACTTTCATATTATAACCCCACTAACGTCAATTAACCAAAATTGCCAATAAATACTTATACTATTTCGACAAAGCACTTTCAATTCCTTTTTTATTTGCTAAAAACCTAATATATGCCTATTATTGGTTATTATTCTACCAACAGTAATTTTGATACCTCATTTTATCCTAACATCAACAGATCAAGCAAACAATATTATTTCATAAGGAAATGCAAAATTTTACTATTAACCAGTGTGATAATGTTATAATATAGGTTAACATTGATAATCAGGAGTGATGTAGTAGTGTCTGTAATATCAGATAAAGTGCAAAAGTCTTTATCAGGGGCGTCTTTGGTGCGCAAAATGTTTGAAGAAGGTAATCGCCTAAGCAAAATTTACGGAGCTGATAAAGTTTACGACTTTAGTTTGGGTAATCCCGGCAACGAACCACCGGTAAAATTTAAAGAAAACTTAAAAAAATTAGCCGACAACCCAATTCCCGGGATGCATAGATACATGAGTAACGCTGGTTATCCCGAAACCCGGCAGGCAGTGGCCGATGTAATCGCTGAAGCATCTGGGCTTAGTGTAACTATGGAACATGTGGTAATGACAGTGGGTGCAGGGGGCGGCTTAAATGTTGTGCTGAAATCAATTTTAAACCCGGCTGATGAAGTAATCGTATTGGTTCCATACTTTGGAGAATATAAGTTTTATACCGATAACCACGGGGGTGTTTTAAAAGAGGTAAGTACCGATGATAATTTTATGCCAGATATAAAGGCCATTGAAAGTGCTATTAATGAAAAAACCAGAGCGATTATCATCAACTCGCCCAACAACCCCACCGGTGTAATTTATCCGGCAGATATTTTAGCGGAATTGGGCAACCTTATCAACAGTAAATCGAAGCAGTATGGCAGACCAATTTATGTGATTTCCGACGAGCCCTATGCCAAAATTGCCTATGATGACGTTGTGGTGCCTAACGTGTTCAAATATATAGATAACTCCATTATTGTAACTTCACACAGTAAAGATTTAGCTTTACCCGGAGAGCGCATTGGTTATATAGCGGCATCCCCCAAAATTAAAGAAGTTGATTTGCTGGTGGCAGCAATGGTATTCTGCAACCGCGTTTTGGGTTTTGTCAATGCACCGGCACTAATGCAACGTTTGGTTGCCGACTTGCAACTGGAAAGTGTAAATATTGCCGAGTATCAAGAGAAACGGGACTTACTGTACAATGGTCTAGTTGATTTAGGTTTTGAAGTTATTAAACCCCAGGGGGCTTTTTATCTTTTCCCCAAATCACCGTTGGCAGACGATGTTGAATTCAGCAACATAGCCATGAAATATAACATTTTGTTGGTGCCGGGATCTGGATACGGCAAGCCCGGTTACTTCCGATTATCTTACTGTGTGGATAAAAAGGTAATTGAAAACTCGTTACCTGCTTGGAAGCAATTGGCCGAGGAGTTAGGCCTTAAAAAAAATTAATTCTTTAAATAATAAAGCGGGGGTAGGGGCAGTTTGCCCGTACCCCCGCCTGAGTTTTGGCTCTTTATTGGTTTTTTAATGCCTTTTCCATCGCACGAATGTTTTTTATTAAACGGGCCAATTGATCGGGATAAAGGGATTGTTGCCCGTCCGATAGCGCTTTACCAGGGTCCGGGTGTACTTCTATCATCAGACCGTCGGCCCCTGCGGCAACAGCAGCTTTGGCCGTCGGTGCCACCAACTCCCTTCTGCCGGTGGCATGGCTGGGATCAACAATTACCGGCAAATGAGATAGTTGTTTCACCGCTGCCACCGCATTTATATCCAAAGTGTTTCTGGTATAACTCTCAAATGTTCTGATGCCCCGCTCACACAAAATCACCTGACTGTTGCCCGCAGCCATAATGTATTCTGCAGCCAATAACCATTCCTCTATGGTGGCGGATAAACCCCTTTTTAACAGCACCGGTTTATCGCTTCTACCCACCTCTTGCAACAATCCATAATTCTGCATGTTTCTGCTGCCGATTTGGATTACATCGGCATATTGATAAACTATTTCATAATCGCGCACATCCAACAGTTCGGTAATCACTGGTAAACCAGCAGCGTGGCTGGCCTCTTGTAAAATAAATAACCCTTCTTTCCCCAGTCCTTGGAAAGAATAGGGTGAAGTCCTCGGTTTATAGGCGCCGCCACGCAACATCTGAACGCCCATTCCTTTTAAAACTGGAGCCAATGTTAACATTAAGTCTCTATTTTCCACCGCACAGGGGCCGGCAATAATTACCGTTTCACCATTTCCGATCATGGTGTTACCTATTTTTATAATTGTGTTATCGCTTTTACATTCTCTACTAACCAGATTATAAGACGGCAAAAATACTACACCTCCAAGTTAGTATATATTATACACCATCTTAACTGGTGGTAATTTACTTCTTTTAATATTCAGCCAGATGATAAATTTGTGACAATATTATCCACACCCTCATATATTAACCATAAATGGGGGTGAGATATTGTTTAAACGGTTAAAAAATAACAAAAAGATAAAAGGGCTGCCCCCCGTTAAATTTGATTATCCCCATATCCAAGAGGACGAAATAGAGTTACAACTGGAAGATGTAATCATTAGGGTACGTCGCAAACTAAACCTGCTGACACCCCACGAGGTAACGGTGGTCATTCCCAGGGTTGAACTAAGGGAGCGCCACTATAAAAATGGTCAGTTGACCAGGGAGAACGAAAGGCTTTATAACAGTATCACAGTGGTTCACGCACCTAGGCATTCGTTGGAAAATCCACCAGCATTTGGTGCCCCTAAGCCACCAGCATCACCACCATTTCCGAAAAAACAAAAAATATAAATTTAAGTATAGACAGCAAAAGCAGGGTGTAAAACCCCGCTTTTGCTGTCTATACCTTGATTAAGTGTGGTCTCATTTTAACTATAAAGCAGCCACCGCTCGGTGACCAATGCCAATGGCCACTTCGTCCAAGTGCAACATACCGACACCAAAAAATATTGCCACGATAACGTGATCCCCTTGCCGAGCAATGCCAATTTTACCACCGACGTTAAGGCCCACCGCTTTAGGCATCACCATCGATAACGCTTCTCTGGTGGCCCCGGCCACCGCACCTTCGTCGGCATGGACCTCTTTAATAACCCCCTCACGTTTAGCAGCCACCACTGATCTTTCAATAATTTTATTTACTGAAGATATAAAGTCACCGCCATAATCCACCGCCGCAACCTTAATACCCTCTTGGCTATACTTGGCTTTATATTCCTTTTCTTGATCCCTGGATTCTGTCAACGCCATTTCTATGGCAATTTTCGCTACTTTTCTACTGCCATGCAATGGAGCTTTACTCATGCCCCTAACACCTCACAACATAATTAAGTGACTATCTACAAATATTTCATTACTTAATTTCAACAGTACATACAGACACCACATTACTATTTATTATAACCTGCTTGTCAACCAAAGGTTCTTCAATTTGATCACTGATATTAAGCACCCTCACCTTTATCTCTTGTTGATAAAAAGTGCCGTCCAGTTCAACTCTGTCCCCATGCTGAACCGGTACAGTGACATAACGATCATCAAACACATCCACCTCATTACCATTAACCAACACTGACATATGGGGCAGAGCACTGTAATTTTCTAGATACAACGTAATTCTAGGCTCACTCCAGTGTACGGTGGTTGCCGTTGGTTCAGTGTCTGTCCCCACCCGGGCCATCACAGTGTTAAAGGGCTCATCCACCACCAGTGCCTGTACCACCACCAGCGTCACCGCAGTAACGACCACCATTCTAATTAAAATTTTTTCAATTTTATCCAGCGGGCCAATCGGTCTGCGCTTCATAAAACAACTCTCCTCATGACAGGTTTGTTGTTATATATGCACAGACCCTGGGTTTTATGCTAGCGGCCGTTGTACTTGCGTTCCATGTACTGGCGAGTAGCCTTCATTTCCTCTGACATTCTAAAAAACAGGCGTTCAATGTCATGCTTAGATAAGTGAATGCTGGCCGGTTCTAAGATTTCTATTTTACGAAACTCTTCCCGGGCAACAAAGCGCAGGATATCTTGCAACGTGTCAGCGGAAATCACCATTGACACCGGCGCAAAGGCAACTTCGATATGGTTAATCTCATCATACATGGTGTATACTTCGGTGTTCATCTCAATGTCTTCAATTGATATCCCCTGTATCGGAACATTGCGAAACACAGCTACCTGTTGATCCCGGATCTCCTCAGCTACCTTTTCGGTGTCTTTACCACCAAAAAATAATTTGCCCGGTTTGCCAATACCTTTGAAATCCATTCTAATTCTAGCCAATACCCTACCGTATAAATTTTCTCCATCATTTATGTGATTAGTCAAAATCAAACCCTCCTAAGGTTCGTGTAAATTCAACAATTGACTTTATATAATTCTATTTGACAGAGAAAATTCCTGCTAGCATTTACCATTCTATCTCTTTGGCACCGCAAAGGGGGCAAATATCAAAATAGTGTTCTGGGTCTTCATAGGCTTGTTGGGCATCGTCCAAACTGGCCCCTTGGCATTCCATGGTGGACACTTTACCAGTATCATCAAAGTTTGCCAGTAAACCGTAGGGTGGAGCGTTGGCAGTATCAGCTGCCGGACCAAATAAAGAAGACGCCAAACTACTATCATTGCCGCATCGTCGGCATCGAGGCATATTAAATCCTCCCATTAATTAGGTATAATAGTAGTAATATGGCATCTTTTGTTAGATTGTATTCATTTACGGGGCGGTTTTGGTTTTCCTTTTGCGACCTTTTTAGCCCCAGGCCTGGTGGCCAATCCAGCGGCCTTTTTAATATCGCTTAATTCTCTGGGGGTTAATTTTTTTACTTCTCCGGAGCCCAAATTGCGCAATTCCAATGGACCAATCCGGGTGCGCACTAGGCGGATTACTGGATGCCCTATCTTTTCACACATCCGACGCACCTGACGATTTCTCCCTTCATGAATGGTAATTTCCAAAAGGGCATTGCCGTTTAATACATGGGTTAAAAAGACTTTAGCCGGTGCGGTGATGCCATCTTCCAATTCAATACCATTGGCCAGTTGCTCTAATTTTTCTACGCTCGGTATTCCCTTCACCCTGGCTCTATAGGTCTTACCAATTTCATGTTTGGGATGGGTGAGGGCATAGGTCAACTCGCCGTCGTTGGTTAGCAGCAGTAAACCTTCAGAATCATAATCCAAACGCCCCACCGGATAAACCCGTTCGGTTATATTTTCCAGCAAATCCAGCACTGTTTTACGTCCCTTATCATCCTCAACGGTGCTAACATATCCCCGGGGTTTGTTTACTTTCAAGTATATCTTTTTTTCAAATTGTTTTACCGCTTTACCATCCACCAGCACTTTATCTTTACTTGGGTCAACCTTCGTTCCCAGTTCTTTGATTATTTTTCCGTTTACCTTAACGCGACCCTCTAAAATCATTTCCTCGCATTTACGCCTGGATGCCACCCCGGCGTGTGCCAGAAATTTTTGTAGTCTTTGTTCCATAGATACCTCCATAAAAATCCTCAAAATATTCATGCCCGGTTATCTCACCGGGCATACTCCATTCTACATTAATTTGTAAAATCCTTTATTTTATTTAAACATCGCGTGGGCAATAAATAGTGAAGCCACCAAAGTGGTAAAATCAGCACAAAGACCGGTTGCCACTGCATAGCGATATCGGCGTATTCCCACCGAACCAAAATATAGCGCCAACACATAAAAGGTAGTATCACTGGTTCCCTGCATGGTGGATACCAGTTTACCAATAAAACTGTCAGGGCCATGGGTTTTTATCAGGTCAGTGGCAATGCCTAAGGCGGCTCCACCGGATAGTGGTCGCATGATGGCATGGGGCAAAACCTCAGCGGGAAAACCCACTTTGTCCAATATGGGGAAAAAACAATCGGCCATTAGTTGCATCGCTCCGGAGGCGCGAAAAACACTGACCGCCACCAACATAGCCACCAGAAAGGGGATGGTCTTAATGGCGGTTGAAAACCCCGATTCCGCCCCTTCCACAAAGGTTTCAAAAACCGGTACCCTTTTAATAAAGGCCGCCAGCGGCACCACCAACAATACCAAGGGAATGGCCCAACGTGATATTTGATTAATTAATTCAAACATGTTTAAACCTCCGCCAGAGCTTTCTAAAAGTGCGATCAGCAATGATGGCCACCGTCATACCACAAACAGTGGCAAAAATTGTGGTACCAACAATGGCGGTGGGATCTTGGGAGCCATACATCAGTCTGATACCGATAATGGTGGTGGGAATTAAAGTGACACAGGATGTATTTAGGGCTAAAAAAGTACACATCGCCTCGGAGGCAGTTCTGGAGTTGTGGTTTAAACTCTGCAGTTCCTTCATGGCGATCAACCCCATCGGGGTGGCAGCATTGGACAAACCCAAAACATTGGCAGAAAGATTCATCACAATGGCTCCCAAAGCCGGATGGTCTTTGGGAATGCTGGGAAATAAAAATGCTGTAATGGGTTGAACTAACCGCGCCAACGCCTGAACCAAACCGGCAGCTTCGGCCAACTTCATAATTCCCAACCAAAAGGTCATAATCGCTATTAAACTTAAACTAACCTTAACTGCAGTATCTGCCCCTTCAAAGGCCGCCTTGGTAATCACATCGATATTACCTTGCACTCCGGCAGTGATGATGCTAACCACAATCATTGCTAACCAAATATAATTAACCATGATACCCCTCCACAGCTCGTCACTCTTGTCCTTATTTAAAGCTATGATGGAGCAGCGGTAATTATGAATAAAAATAAAACTCGGGGGCAAATGGCCCCCGGCGGTGTTACATCATAGTTGAAGTTGTTTCCGGTTTATCGCTCTTTTTGTTACACATTGACTGCATTTTATCCAGCAGTGTTGGAATCATATCAATTACCCGGTCAAAAATGGCATTGTTATCAACAGGCAACAATCGAATTTGTCCATTGCCAACCACTAAAAATCCCATTGGTTGCACAGACACTCCGGCGCCACTGCCACCTCCAAAGGGATGTTTTTGCGGTTCTTCGCCTCTGCCTTCACCTTTAGCACTATAATCGCCACCGCCAGCGCCAAAGCCGCAGGCCACACGGGAAATGGGTATAATCACACTACCGTCCGGTGTCTCCACTGGATCCCCAATGACGGTGTTTACATCCACCATTTCTTTGATACTTTCCATTGCCGTTTTCATTAAACCTTCGATTGGATGGTCGCTCAACCATCACACCCCCTAAGCTAACTAACAATTTACTCTTAGTAAATGTTATTTTTTTACCAGTAACCATAATATGACCCATCTGAACCTCAAATATACAAATATGCTCAGGGCTTTTTATTCTCTGGTAAATGCTATTTTCATTCCGGCAACCATGATATGGTATATCCGCACCTCAAATATGCAATCAACATCTAAACATATCTCGGTTTTATCAAAGTTTGGTTGTACCAATAAAGTTGGTTGGGATGGGGGTGGTTGCACAAATTTAAACAATTTACCCAAAACAGTGGTTTTTAATACCCAAAGCGCTCCAGTGGCATAACCAGTGGCCGCTGCATCACCAATGCCAAATTTAGTACACCACTTTAAACGCTGACACTGGGTATGTTCTAACAAATATTCTATGGCATGCCAATAACGATGGTACAGTTTTTTAAAATGCTCAATGCTTTTCATTAGTTTTTCTACATTAAAGGGTATGTTTAAAGCAAATTTGCTGTCGCGAATATCATCTTTCTTTTGGGGAAAGCCCAAGAAGGTGGTGACAATCCGCCTGACCCAAGCGCCAGATTTTTTAGTTTTGCCATCAAATTTAACGGCCAAACCGGATAAGTTGGTCTTTAAATCCACAATGGGTATTTGTAATTTAAATCGCGGAAACTTCCATAACGACATTTCCAACGTAATCAAATCATCAATGTCCATTCGCTCATATGCTAATCTCACACGCAATGGCATCACAAGCAGGGCCAGCATCAGCAGCGCAAACAAAAGCATTCCATATATAAAGAACGTCTGCATTGGCTCCCCCCTAAAAACTGTCTATTAACTTATTTTACCTTTTTGGCCAATGCTTATACCTATGACAACAAAGTGCTAATCTGGGGCATACATAACCCTTTCCACTTCCTCTAAAGTTGTTAAGCCCGCTAAAGCCTTCTGTAGACCATCTTCTTTGATGGGAACCAGCCCTTCCTTGATGGCAGCATTATTAATTTGGCTAGCGGTGATTTGGGGGGTGATGATATCTTTTATTTTTTGACTAACCAACAAAACTTCTTGAATGCCCATTCGACCTGAATAACCTGTGTTTCTACAATAACTGCACTTGATACCTGGCGCCAGTGACCTGTCGCCCTTTGGCTGAGTGGTTGTTGAACAATGGGGGCATATTTTGCGAACCAGCCGTTGATTGATTACACCAATTAAACTGGAAGCCACTAAATATGCCTCAATTCCCATATCGATTAATCTGGTTACCGCATCGGCAGCGTTATTGGTGTGCAACGTACACAGCACTAGGTGGCCGGTGGAAGCTGCTCTAATGGCAATCTCAGCCGTTTCTCGGTCTCTGATTTCACCAATCATTATAATATCGGGATCTTGCCGTAAAATCGATCTTAAACCCACAGCAAAACTTAAGCCCACCTTGTTGTTGACTTGAATCTGATTAATACCTTTAATGGTATATTCCACCGGGTCCTCAATGGTGATAATGTTTACCTCCGGTGATTTTAACTCATTTAAAATGGCGTAGAGAGTGGTTGTTTTGCCACTGCCGGTGGGTCCGGTAATGACAATCATACCGTAGGCGCTTTTGATTAATCTCCGCAAAATTCTGATATTGATATCGCTAAAACCAAGTTGGTTAATATTTTGTAGCTCTTTATTTTTTTGCAGAATGCGCAGCACAACCTTTTCACCAAAAACCGTTGGCATAGTAGAAATGCGCAAATCAACCGCTTCATCATAGTGGTTAAAAACCAGCCGGCCCTCTTGGGGCAATAATTTGATGGCTATATCCAGTTGGCTTAAAATTTTAACTCTGGATACAATGGGTTGAAGGATTTCCAGCGGTAGTGACATCATTTCCCTCAACAAGCCATCCACACGTTCTCTGACTAACACCCCATCTTGCTGTGGTTCAATGTGGATATCACTGGCCCGGTCTGCAATGGCTTGATGAATAATGGATGAAACCAGTTTAACAACGGGAGGATCTTCTTTTAGCCCTTCACTTTGATAAAAAACTTTGGATTTCCTAACTTCCTTTTCCAATTGCATTACCTCAAAATGGCTGTTAATGGCAACTTCAATTTGCTGTTCACCAGCCAGTACCGGTTTTATTTGCAACCGTGTCATTTGCTGTAATTCATCAATGGCTAGCCAATCCAACGGATCAGCCATGGCCACTGTTAAGAGGTGACCATCTCTTTTAATGGGAAACACTTTGTGACGTCGCATCATCTGTTCTTTTATTAACCCCAGCACTGCTGCCGGTACCCTTTGGGGAATAGTCACCCATGGTATGCCCAACTGTTCTTGAAGTAATTTAATTACAGTTTCTTCGGAAACGTAACCCAAGTTAATTAATATCCGTCCTAACTTGTCTTTTGTTAACTTTTGCTCATCCAAAGCTTGCTGCAACTGCCCCTGAGTGATTAATTTATTTTTAACTAAAAGCTGACCCAGCTTTGGGGTAAAATTGATAGCCATCATCTATCCCCCCAGCATACAATTTTGGGCTTACTCACTTGGGCGTATCCACCAGGGCACCGGTAGCAACCAGCGAGGAAACTGATGCTGGGATACAGTTTCTGTTGGCGACCCACTTTCAACGGTTTCAGTATCCTGCTGGAAGTTATCAAAACCTGCTTCTAAACCATCGAAATTTATAGCTTCTTTTTCATAGATATTAAAAATTTGATAGGGCTTGTCCTTACCGTACTGGCCCTCCATAAAGGGGTAATCCAGCGGATCAGATTCTATTTGATGTAGAATATAGTACTCGATGGTTAATGCACATTCACTGGCCACTGGAGTTATTGGTTCAAAGGTAATTTGAGTAATGCGATTCATTCGGCTATAATTCTGTACATCACTTATAAATTCATAGATGTTCTCATTACTACCAAAGACTTTCAGCGATATCTCCATGGTGCTATATTCTTTATCTTCCCCTTGCTTTATTTTACTAAAACTAATGGTGTCTCTCAGCATACCATTGTCCTTGGCAATTTTATACAAGTCTAACAGTAAGTTTGCTTCATCCGCTATGTTTGGTACTTGGCTATACATGGCCTCAATTTTTACATCCACCGCCTGCGAACGCTCTTTAAGCCAAGGAATATTATCCCAGCCTTGATTTAGCCTGGTGGCAAGCAACTCTTCTTGGCTAGCTATTTCCTTAGTTAGTTGAGTAATTTCGTTAATTTGGGGTGCCAAAATATATTTATAATAGAGAGTGCAAACTGCAACGATAACCAAAGCACTAATTATTATTTTTTCCCTCTTGGTGAGGTTGTTAACTTTATTTATTATGTCTATTGTAACCTTCACTACAGTATCACCCTTTATTGTTGGGTAGCAGAATTTAATTCTCGTTCCAGCAACCCTTTTTCCATTTGTCTAAGCTGTTGTTCTAAATCTTTATCAAAATCTATTTCATAGCCATCACTTTCCCTTTGTTCTATCGGGTTTTCTTTTATTAGATTATTATTTCCTACGTTATCAGTGCCGGTGTTGCTGGTATTATTAATTGAATTATTATTTGTTTTACTATCTTCTTCAATGTCAATAACCTTCTCGGTGCCTTCTCCGCTATTTTTAACAACTGCACCATCGGTTTCGCTGGCCTTTTGACTATCATTTACCCTTTGTTGGCGATTGCTGTTCTGCTCCGTTTGATTATTTTGTTGCTGGTCAGTGCCTGAGGCACCGCTAAATTTTAACTTAAATGCTACTTTTTCTGCTCCTTCTGTAAAGGGAACTTTATCAACATCGGATAGAGAAACTCCTTCAAATAGTCCAAGGCTTCTTAAACCCACCAACACTCTGGCAGTTTCCGCCGGGTTATGGGTTACCACTACAATGGTACACTCCCCTGACAACTCAGCATCTAGATGCGAAACATAACAATTGGTGGGTAAAATTGAGTTAACTGCAGAAAGTAATGCTAACACATCCGTTTGTTTTTGCTTAATTTCAGTTAGAGCATCTCTTTTGACTTTTAATTCATCTTCACGCTTTACTAAATGCTGATAGTAAGGCTTGGCTGGCTCCAACTGCTCTAACTCAGTGTTTATAGTGGTTAACCTTTGTTGATAGCTATTTGCCAGTTGGTAAGGAAACCAACAAACCCAACCAATTAGGCCTGTCACCATTAAAAAGACCACACTAAATACATACAGTCTTTTTCTTTTTTTGCGAGCCAATATAATCCGTTGGGGCAAAAAGTTAATATCTTTCACATATGTTTTCAATTGATTTACCTACCTTATGCTCTAAATGAGGCTTCCGGTGTGGATTTATGTTGATAATCAATACTTGTGCTATCAATAAAGTTAGTCTTTCCGCGCATCATTAAACCCAATATGCCAGCATAAACAGATGCCCAAGGCTTAAATTCTGCACTGGCTTCCCCTTTGAAATTTATCGGGCCCACTTGTGATAAGCCCACAGTTACCGGTAGCGATAAATATTGAGCCAATACTTCCCCCACATCAGGTTTGGTTGCCAATTCACCTAAAACAGTGATCCCATCCAGTACTTTACCAAAATTACGGGAAGAAAAATAATCCATGTAACCACGCATTTCATTAGCCAATATTGATAAATCGTTCTCTGCCGTTAAAACAAAATTAAAGGGAATATCAGCATACATAAACATAGTTCTTCCCTTTAAAATCACGGCGTGGGTGCCAGCGGTGCCAACATATAAATTCCCTTTTACATCGATACCGTATGTTAAAAAGCTGTCAGATAATTTATCCGGCCCAATTAATACATTGCCGTCAATTTGCGGTGCATCATTAAACAAGCCTGTAAAATCCCTTAGGTGGGAGGTAAACAAATGATTGGTAATAATGGCGAAGGGCCCAGTATTTTCATCAGGCTTGGTGGGTTCAGGGGCAACATATGGTTCACCTAAACCTTTATACGAACCAGTACTGCCATCCCAATAGTACCAAAGCTTTACGTAATAAACGTATTCCGTTCTATCGTAAGTACCAGTAACCTTTTTGGTAAGAATTTGCGCTTCCGAATTATTAACCGAATTAGCCAAAGAACCTGATTGTTCAGTATTAAAACTCACCTGCAAAAAATCTTTGCCATAACTATTTATTAACCAATCTAATACATCTTCTTCCTCTGGGTCTTCAATCGCTTTAATTTTGTCGATATAGTCATCTATACTGACATTTTTCAATTGGTAGTGCTCATTAAGGGATTGACCATCTTCGAGGTGACAATACTTTTCCTCTATATACTGATCCCATTCCTTTTTCCATTGCCACAGTTAATTCGGTCACTTTATTGGCTTGCTGTGTTTCTAACTTTTCTATTTCATCCTGCAAATCCTCAAATGCTTCGGAACTTTTTAATTCGGTTAGCAGTTGGTTTAATTCATTTATTTCATGCTTTAACTCACTAATCTTGCTTGTAAGCTCTTTATATGGTGATTAAAATTTTATTGACCTTTATGTCCTCAGCAACATTATGGGCCACTGCGGCCATCTGCATTTGTTCAATATTGTCGGTAGTCAATCTGCTGCTGGCATTGGCCATTTGGGTAACCAATAACAAAATGATGCCGAACACAGCCACAGCCATCATTACCTCTACCAAAGTCATTCCCTTGTTGTTAAGGAGATATTTTTTGTTCACAAAATGTTCCCCTTCCCAGGTTATTAGTGTTGAATGTGACTGAACATATCCAGCATCGGAAGCATGACAGAAATGATAATATGCTTACAATGCTACCAATTACCACCAGCATCGCTGGTTCCACCAAGGCCAATAGTTTGGTAAAACCAGCCTCAGATTCTTTGTCGTAGAATTCTGCCATCTCCAGCAATATCCCTTCTAATTCCCCCGTTTCCTCGCCGATGGAGAACATTTGGATGGACAAATTGTCGAAGTAACTTGCTTTGGCTAAGTTCTCGGCCAAAGCCTCCCCCCGTTGCACCCCCTCTATGGCGTACTCAACGGCTTGCTCCGCCAGCCCATTGTTTACGTTTTGCTTAACGTAGTGCAGCCCTTGCAATAACGGCAAGCCACTTTTAACAAGGATATATGTGGTGCGGGCAAACCGCATGATGGCCACATCCCGCAAAGTTTTACCCAGTAATGGAATATGAAAAATAAAATTATCTTTATTAAGTCTGCCTTGGGGATTTTTGAGGTACACAGCACAAAAAATTACCACACCGGATATCAAAGCCAAAACTAGATACCAATAAGTAACAGTAAACTCTGATATACCCACCACAATTCTAGCGGATTTAATTTTTTGTTTAATCCGGTGTTCTTTGTCATAAAAATCTGCCAGATTGCGCAATACTTCATCCAACGTACCACTGGCCTCACCGGTGGCCACCATGCTGGCCAACAGTTGGGGCAGTGGTGACTCCCGGTCACTGATGGCTTCGGCGATGGTACGTCCGGTTTGTACCTCTTGATAAATGCGCTCAATCTCCGCTTGCATCCGTTTATCTGAACTTTGCTGCCCCATTACTTCTAAACCCTTTAATATATTGACTCCGGAGCGCAAAATAACCGATAGCTGTCGGCAAAAATGGCTAATGGCCTCGCCACCGATTTGCCTTTTCGACTTGGTGGTGGGCAAAACAAAGGGGGAGGAAAAATAATTGCTTTGTTGTATTTCCACAGGCATTGGCCCATCATTTTTTAGCAACTGTTGTACTGTTTTAGCGTCGTCGCCATTCATTGATCCGGTAAATATTTCTCCCCGGGAATTGATGGCCCGGTAGCTGAACTCAGGCATATTGTTCACTCCATTATGTCAACTAGCTGTAGGTAACCCTAAGCATTTCTTCAATGGTGGTAATACCATGCAATACCTTTTGACGGGCATCCACCCATAGTGGTACCATGCCTTGCTTAATGGCAACATCGCGCAGTTCATCGGTGGCTACTCTTTTATCTATTAACAACCGCTGTTCTTTGGTTACCTCCATGATTTCAAAAACACCGACCCGACCTCTGTAACCGGTTAGGTTGCAGTAATCACATCCTGTACCCCGCATCAAGGTTAGTGGCTTGTCCAGTGGCAGTTGTAGAATCCGTTTTTCTCGTTCTTCGGCAACAAAGGATCTTTTACATTCGGGGCAAACCTTCCGCACCAGGCGTTGGGCCACAATACCTATATTAATGACGATGACAAGAGGTAGGGCTGAACTCCCATATCTATTATCCGCGCCACCGCACCTGGGGCGTCGTTGGTGTGGAGCGTACTCAACACCAAATGGCCAGTTAATGCCGCCCGGGCGGAGATTTCCGCCGTTTGGTGGTCACGGATTTCACCCACCATTACAATATCTGGGTCTTGGCGCAAAATAGCCCGCAACCCGGTGGCAAAATCCAAGCAGGCTCGCAGATTAATTTGGGTTTGGTTAACGCCTTGCATATCAAATTCTACTGGGTCTTCCAGTGGCTAAATACCCGTTTAATGCTGCCAATGATATCATCACTGGTGGCCAGTACCGGTGTTATCGGCATTTGCACCAGCAAGCGCACGTCTTGAATGGCAATTTGATCCAGCGGATCCTGCATAGCAAGGAGCAGGTGGCCATTGACCACCTGCTCCGGAATTATCACATGCCGCCGGGCTAAGTTCTCTGGAATCATCCGAGCGGTTTTGGCATCTACTGCAGTTTGTTTTAAATTAATACTCTTTATGCCCAGTTGCGATTCGAGAACTTTGGTCAAATCTTGCTGGGTGATGTAGCCACCCTGTAACAAAATTTCACCTAACCGTCTGCCGGAGCTGCGCTGTTGACTTAGGGCCGCATTTAGTTGTTCATCGGTAATTACCCCCGCCTGCACCAACATATCTCCCAGGCGGAGTTTTTTGTTGTTGGTTTGCATAAAATCTACCCTTAAGGCGCAATGGTTTTTTCTCGCATTGGTGCGCCTGTGTTATCGTAAGGGGTTATAACTACACTTTCTACTACTTTATTGTCATGAAGAACTTCTACATACACCATACCTTTATTGCTATCGTTAATTCCAGGTGCACTAGAGCTACTGCCCGCACGCTCAACAACAATTACTGCTTTAGCATCTCTTCCGGTGCTAGCAGCACCGCTGGCATTGGTGAAGGGATTAGTTATCAATGCCCCATCACTATCATCATCGCCATTAATCGCTTTGATTAAAGCATCATCCAGTTCGGTAGCATTATTTCTATACCTTTCAATCAGTCCATAAACATGGGTTTCCACCTAACGCACGTTGGATTCCACTCCAGCCAGCTTAGCATTATCCTTGAGGCCACCCATTTTAGGCACCAACACCGCTGCTAAAATACCAATGACGGCAATCACCATCATCAGTTAAATTAAAGTAAAACCCCTTTGATTCCTAAATAACTTTCTCAACCCAGCAACCTCCCTCGATTCTTTTTAATCAAGCAGCGACGGACCAGTTTTCCCTTACACCATCGCCCATATCTCCTTTGTCTCACTATTGATAATATTGCGAAAATATCCTTTCGCTGCTCAATAAGACAAAAAAAACCACACTCAAGTTGTTTTAACTTAGGTTGGGTTTTTCAAGTTGCCTAAGGCAGATCGGCGACCATAGTTATCCGTAGGCCCGTATCTTTGCGTCCTTACCTTTCGGTAAGTTTGCCATTATTATATTAAGTTGTAAAATTGTAACATTTATGTAGACTATTATATCTGATAGTTAACTGAACAAGCAATAGGTTAAGTAAAATTTAATAATCAAGAAAAAATTTAACAGGCACCGTTAGATGCCTGTTGTAAAGCTTTAGTTATTGTGAAGGTAGCAGTGTAACGTATATCGATATGCGGCTCACTTCACTGTTGTCCTTGGGGTTGATTAAAAAGGCTTCCACCGTTCCCTGCTCTTGATTGGCAGGGGGCGGAAAGGACAAGACGGTGGTAAATTCATTATCCTCGATGGCCACTGGTTTTTCTGCTAACACCCTTCCAGAGGAATTGAGCACCCGAACCCTGGCATCGGCACTCTTAAAACCCACTTGCCCGGATATTGATATCGGACTGCTCACCGCATCCCCGGGCATGGGATTGGTAATTCTAATGGCCGGTTGCTTATCATCATTATCGTCATTATCATTGTTTTTAGCAACTTCTTTTGTAGCTTGGTTGGGCTGAGGCTGATTGGTGACTTTAGCCTTCTCCACCACCGGTGCCTCTGTCTTTTTTACCGCTGTTTGTTGTCCGGTGGCAGAGGTCTCTGCCCGATTAAACTGGAACCCCACCGCATTAGGTGTGTTTTTTAAATTAAACTCGGCTATTGCCGGTTCATCTTTGTCATGGTCGTCGGTAGTTGTTTTCGTTGCCTGCTTTAATTTAACATTTATCCAAGCATAATTTTCACTGGGCACCCGTTGTTCAATGCGCTCTATCTCTACAGTGGGCTTAATCAGAATATAGCCACTGCCATTGGTGGTGATCCAATTAAAAGATTCTTCCTTTTCTATGGCTTTGGCCACTTTTCTCACCACTGCCGGAGCATCCTGCAACTCAATTATGTCGAAGGGTATGCTGGAGACCTCCGGCACCACTATGGTTTCTGGTTTCATCTCCGGTTTCTTTTCTTCACCGGCGCAGCCAGTTAGTAGCACCATTGCCAATGTTATCATCAAAAAATATGTAATTTTTCGCAAATCAAATCCCCCCAGGTCTATTTTCGCTAGTTATATTTTGCTCATAATTACCTGCTGAGTATGCGAAAATAATGGGGGGATTTTTTAGTTAAAGTTCCAAGTTTTCTGCTTCAATCATAAAGCTATCCAGATCCGGGAGTTGAGAAATATCCTTTAGGCCAAAGTGTTTTAGAAATTCGGTGGTGGTACCGTAAAGCACCGGTCTGCCGGGGCCGTCACGACGCCCCTTTTCTTCCACCAGCCCTCGTTCCTGCAGCGTATTAATGCTGCTGTCTGACTTAACACCACGGATCAACTCCAGTTCTGCCTTGGTTATCGGTTGCCGATAGGCAATAATGGCCAATGATTCCAAGGCCGCCCGGGACAAGGTACTGCTGGTCTGCTTTTTATAGAGACGTTCCACATAGGAAGCAAATTCAGGCCTGGTGGCCAATTGCCAACCACCGGCCATTTCTATCACCTGTAATCCTTTGTTGGCCTGTTGATAATCCCGGGCCAGCTCTTGTAAAATATCCAGCGCATCTTGCTCTTCTATTTCCGCTATGCGGCAAATGGTGGCCACAGGCAGTGGTTCTGGGGTTACAAATAACAATACTTCGATCACACTTTTGGTATTATCCCGAAACAAGACCGTCATCTTCGGAGTTGCCTCCTTCTGCCGGTTTAATAATTATTTCCCCAAAAGGTTCCCTTTGTCTCAGCGCCACCTGACCCATATGCAACAGTTCCAAAATGGCTAAAAAGGTGACAATAATTTCAGAACGACTGGCATTTTTCCCAAAGGCTGCACTGAAGGGGATACCCTCTGGAAACAGCACCATTTTTCTTAATACATGGGCTATTTTATCCTGTACTCTAATTTCCTCCGCCCGCACTTGGGGCGGTTCCACCTGCACTGCCCGTTTCAACACCCCTTGCAACGCCTCTAAAAGGCTTTGCATATCTACACCGGCCAGGGGTTCCATCGGGCGCATTAAATATTGGTACATTTCAAAATTGTTGGGGCGGGTATAAACTTGGCCCTGTGCCTGCTGCTGATTCTTTAAATAATGAGCTGCTTCTTTAAACTGCTTGTATTCCAACAATCGTTGCACCAGCTCTTCCCGGGGATCAGGACCTTCTTCTTCAGTGCCGTCTTCGGTTAACTGGGGTTTTGGCAACAGGCTGCGGGCCTTAATGGCCAACAAAGTGCTGGCCATCACCAAAAAATCACTGGTCACTTCCAGATCCAGTTCTCTCATGGTATCAAGGTATTCCATATATTGAGCGGTAATGGAGGCTATTGGGATATCCATAATATCCATTTCGTTTTTTTCAATTAAGTGCAGCAATAAATCCATTGGCCCTTCGAAGGTAGCCAACCGCACTGTGTAAGGCATGTATAGACCTCCAGTTAAATGCCGATGGCTGCCCGCACTTCATCCATGGTTTGCTGAGCGGCCGCCCTGGCCTTTTTAGCTCCTTCATGCAGAATTTCGTCTAGGTAACCAGGACGTTTCAATACTTCATTACGTCTTTCCCGAAGCGGTGTTTGATGTTCATCCAACGCCTGGGCTAAACGTTTTTTGCATTGCACACAACCGATTTCACCTTTTTGACATTGCTCTCTAATGCCTTGGTGTTCAGCTTCTACATATATTCCATGATACTTGTCCACGATACATACATCCGGGTTGCCGGGATCAGTTTTCCGCACCCGGTTGGGGTCGGTAATCATGGCGTTCACTTGGTTTTTAATTTCATCGGGCTCCGCCGCCACGTTAATCACATTGAGATAGCTCTTACTCATTTTGCGACCATCTACGCCAGGCAACATTTTAATTTTTGCCAATAACGCTTGGGGTTCTGGAAACACTTGTCTTTGGTATAGGTGATTAAATCGGCGCACCACTTCCCGACACAGCTCTAAGTGGGGCAGTTGGTCCTCACCCACCGGCACCGCATTGGCTCTGTAAACCATAATATCCGCCGCCATCAGCATGGGGTAACCTAAAAAGCCGTAGGTATTAATATCTTTACCTTGCTTGCCCAACTGCTGTACTTGGTCTTTGTAGGTGGGTACCCGCTCTAACCAAGAAAGGGGGGTGATCATTGACAGCATTAGGTGCAATTCCGAGTGCTGAGGCACTTCCGATTGCACAAATATTGTACTCTTTTCAGGATCTAAACCGGCAGCTAACCAATCCACCAGCATTCCTCTAACGTTGTTTTTTATAGTTTCAGTTTCCTCAAAGGAGGTGGTCAGGGCATGCAGGTCTGCCACTTGGTAGAAGCAATTGTATTCTTCCTGCAGCTTAACCCAATTTTCTAATACACTTAAATGTCCGATATGCAATCTACCTGTGGGGCGCATACCACTTAAAATAGTTCCCTTTGACATCTGTTGGTACACCTCTTTCTATTTAGAAAAATAAACCATAACTAAAATTAACTATTGCATTCATGATACCTAAAATTGGGCTGATGATGGCCCATAAAATCGGACTGAGAATGCCGGTAAACAATAACAAAAGTAAAATAATTGTGCCATACTGTTCCATGTAAATCAACCATCGCTGCTCTCCCGGCAATATGCCCGCTAGAATTTTACTACCATCCAACGGCGGCACTGGCAACAGGTTAAAGACCGCCAAAACCACATTGATAGTAACAATGCGTTGCATAATATCCACCAAAGGCATCGAACCGAAGGAGGCCACCAAACCAAACAGCAACGAAGCAATGATGGCAATTACTAGATTAGTTGCTGGGCCAGCCAGTGAGACCATCATTAAACTGCGGCGCATGTTACCCTTTAATTTAAATGGTGTTACCGGTACAGGTTTAGCCCAACCAAAGCCAGCTAAGAACAACATAATAAAGCCAATGATATCCACATGGGCCATGGGGTTAATAGTCAACCGACCAGCGTAACGGGCTGTGGGGTCACCGAGTTTATCTGCCGCCCAACCATGGGCGTATTCGTGAAAAGTCAACCCAATCACAATGGCCGGCAACAAAACTCCAATTTCGTAGGGAGTTGGAAAGTTACCGAACAAAAGATTTATCCCCTTTCTGAAGACTTCGGATATATTGTTCCACAAACTCCAATTCGTCTTCTCTGGTTTTTACCACGCCGTCCATCCGAGCCTGCCATACGGCATCTAGGGCTTTACGATATATAGGACCGGGTTTAAAACCCATAGCCTTAATATCCTTGCCATTAACCACCGGTTTGTTCCGGCGCACCGACTCCATCACTTGACGGAATCTTTGAATGGCCAGTCTATCTTCCATTATTGCCAAAAACATGGGATAGGCTTCCCGCGGCAATGTTTGCAACAAAATATCAGCGTGCTGAGACAATTTAGTGGCCTCGGGATCAGAAAAATGCTCTAACACCTGACGCCAATGTTTAACGGTGCTAACAACCTTCTCCGTTTGTCGGCGACCGATGACAAATTTGTTACAGACTTTAGTGGCGCTGTCCACATCATTCCAATGCAACATCGCTATCAAATAAGGCAGCCATTTTTCAGCCGGTTCATTCCAGCCCCAGTAACGCAATACCAATAGCGCTTGGGGTAGTTCCTCCAGTACCGGTTGCACCTCCCAGTAGGTTATTTCCGGGAATAATTGTTCCCAAACCCCCAGTTCAGCTAACCGATTTAGTACATCAACCGGTTCCGGTTCATTTAAAATCATCTTCAACTCATACCAAATGCGCTCATGTGATACCTTTAGCAGTACCTCTTCCCTAATGGCCTCTTCTAACAACCGTAAAGTTTGGGGATCCATGTGCATTTGATAGCGCTGTTCAAAGCGCACCGCCCGTAGAATCCTGGTGGGGTCCTCCACAAAGCTTAGGTTATGTAGTACCCTTACTATGCCAGCGTACAAATCCTCTCTGCCGCCAAAATAATCCACCAGTTCACCAAAATCCTCTGGGTTGAGGGATATGGCCATGGCGTTAATGGTTATGTCCCGCCGGTAAAGATCATGTTTCAGGGATGAAGTCTCCACAGTGGGCATTGCGGCCGGATATTCGTAAAATTCAACTCTGGCTGTGGCCACGTCGATCCATGAACCATCGTTCACAGACACCTCTGCTGTGCCAAATTTCTCATAGGTGCGCACTTTGCCACCCAATTCTCGAGCTAACTCCTTAGCCAAGGTGATGGCATCACCTTCCACGATTAAATCAATATCCAAATTTTCGACATTTAAAATAATATCCCGGACAATGCCACCGCCGGCATAAACTTTGTAATCATACTGTAGCGCCAATTTGCCCGCTAGTTTCAGTGTATTCCAAACGTCCTCCGGCAGTACCCGGCGCATCATGTTTTTCATCTGGACTTTGCTGCCATTACCCTGATGGTAGGTTGTAAAGTAGCGACTTTTTAAATCATGATGCAGCGTATGCAAAATATCACTGCGGGAAATTATTCCCACCACCCGATTGTCATCAACCACCGGCAGACGACCGATATCGAATTCTATCATCATCTCTTGGGCCTGGGAAAGGGGAACATCAGCATTGATGGTGTGCACGTTGACATTCATATAGGCCTTTACCGGCGCATGACCTAAACCGTGGTGCATGGCCTTTTCCACATCCCGACGTGATATTACCCCAACTAATTCCAGCCCTCGAACCACCGGCAGGCCAGTGTGACCGTAGCGCAACATCACCCGGTTGGCCTCTTCAATTTTAGTTTCTGGGTATACCGTTTTGACTGGATTAGACATAATATCCCGTACTATCATCATTGGTCTGACATTTTCACTGATCACATTCAACAATTGAGTTGTTAACACATCTAAATCGACATCTTTAACACTGGCAGAGGCAGCGGCTATATGACCACCACCACCAAAATTGCCTAAAATTTCGCGACAATCAACCTCGGGCACCGAACTCCGGGACACTATGTGTACCCGATCTTCCATCTCCACGGTGGCAAAGACAGCATCTGCCTGTTCTATTTCAGCCAGCCTGTGGGTAAGTACTGCCAAGCCATCGATAAATTCTGCTGATTTTCCTTTGGCCAACAAAATTTTAACCCCATTGATGTTGTGCCGTTCCGAAGTAACCAACAAGTCTTTTAACAACGTTTGTTGCTCCTCCGTCAACGGTCGGGCCAGATATTCCGCAATAACGCTTAAATTTGCTCCCTTAGTCAGTAGATAGGCCACCGCCTCCACATCCCGCGGGGTGGTGCTGCTAAATACCATACAGCCGGTATCGTCATAGATGCCCAAAGCCATAATGGTGGCTTCCAACGGGGTGATGTCAATGTTTTGGCTGCGAATTTTTTCCACCAATAATGTGGTGGCAGCGCCCACTGTTTCAATGACCACCATTTTGTGCGTGAGAAAACACTCGGTGGCCGGGTGATGGTCGTAAATATGTACTTCTACCTTTGGATTTTCCATCAGTTTAGCCAGTTTACCAATCCGTTTAGGATTGTGATTATCCACAATAATCAAACGGCGAACTTTTTTCATATCCACTAACTTTACAGGCTTTATTTTTAGCATATCTTTGTGTAAAGCTAAAAAATCTTCCACGTTACGGGATAGTTTACCTGGAAATACCATATCCGCTTTGGGGTATAATTTTTGGGCAGCCACCATGGCTGCCAACGCGTCTAAATCTGAATTTGTATGGGTGGTAATTATATCCATGACACCAATTCCTCCCCACTAACAATACTTTACATTATAACATAACAATAGAGTGTTAGAAAAGCTTGGCATTGGCAAGCTTTAGGCGGAACTTTAAATTCAAAAAAAAACACCCATTACGGGTGCTACAGGGAAGCTTTTTTATCTTACATTAGCAATGTTGACCACTTTATTCTTCAGTCTTTCGGGTATTAAATCATTTCTCACAATATCTAAATAACTTTCTCGGCGAATAATCAGTTCTGCCTGGCCATCATTTACCAATACCATGGCTGGGCGCTTCAATCTGTTGTAGTTCATCGACATGGAGTAACCGTAAGCCCCGGTGCAAAACATTGCCAGGATATCTCCAGACTGAACGGAGGGCAACGGCAAATCCCAAGCCAACATATCGCCTGATTCACAGCATTTACCAGCCACCGAAACCACTTGTGACGGCGCTTCTAACATGCGATTGGCAACACAGGCTTCATACTTGGCACCATACAGTGCCGGCCGCAAATTGTCACTCATGCTGCCGTCAACGGCAACATATTTGCGAACACCGGGGATATCCTTGATGGCCCCGATGCGATATAACGTAGTACCGGCAGGTCCGGCTATCGAACGCCCTGGTTCCACCATTATTTTAGGTGTTGGCAAATCCAATCGCTGGGCTTGCTCTTTAACAGCGCGCATCAACAGATCGGCGTAAACTTTAATTGGTTGGGGCTGATCACCTTCGGTATAATAGATACCCAATCCACCGCCAAGGTCTAGTTCTGAGGCAACAAACCCTGTTTGTTGACGCACACTGTTAACAAAGGTCATCATCACTTCAGCGGTATGGGCATAGGATTCCAGTTCAAAGATTTGGGAACCAATGTGGCAATGGAAACCCTTTAGTTCGATATTCTGCAGTTCCAAAGCCCGTTGCACCGCCGCCATAGCCTGACCGTTTTCAATGACCAGTCCAAACTTGGAATCAATGTGACCCGTTCTAATATATTCGTGAGTGTGAGCATCAACCCCGGGGGTCAATCTAAGCAATATTTGGGCAGTTGTTTTCATTTCTCCCGCCAGTTTGTTCAAAAGCTTTAATTCATAAAGGTTATCCACCATAAAACGACCTATGTTATATTCCAAGGCCAGTCTAATTTCTTCAGGGCTTTTGTTGTTACCGTGAAAATATACCCTTTCCATGGGGAAAGCAGCCTTAATGGCGGTGTAAAGCTCACCACCGGAAACCACATCAAGGCTGAGCCCTTCCTCATCAATGATGCGGCAAACCGCCAACGTAAGAAGGGTTTTTCCAGCATAGAGAACATCTGCTCCATATTGTTCTGTAAAGGATCGGTAGTAATCCCGGCAATTTTGACGGAAGTGTTGTTCATCTAAAACATATAAGGGCGTTCCAAACTCCAGGGCTAACTCTGTGGTATCACAACTGCCTATTTCAAGATTTCCTTTATCATTTATGCGCATAGTACCGTGTAGTTTCATTGGAAATACCTCCTATACAAAATTTTACGCGTCTGAGGTACCAATTTGTGCATTCTTAAACATTTTTTAACACCGGTAAATATTGGTAATAAAAACAAAAAACGATCCATAGGTATGCTATGGATCGTTATAGACATAGATACCTCTACACCTGTGAGATAGCGCTCCACACAGCTTGTCTGTGTGGCAGTCCGACACCTATTCGATGCCGCCCCAGCCCAGCAGGTTACGGTTTGCTGCTGAACTTCGGCGAAAGACCCTTTCCTATAGCATCAACGAACCGCTTCTCCGCTAAAGTACTATTGTATTTCGCGCCTCTACCCCACCTCCGGCTAGAGATGAGGTTTCACTATATTAACTTTTGAACTGGTGTTATTATATTTTATTTAGGATATTATTTCAACCTTGTTAACTACAAAATATTGTATACACTTACGGCAAACCGATGTCTTTATTCATAATTCAAAATTGTTGAGCATTAACTAATCTTACTCTGCTCCCTTACCAACGCATTGGCCCATTTGCCACAGCGGTCGCCCCAGCGGGCGATGGTGATGGCTTCTTCGTTTATTTCCACCACTTCACACATATTGGGGCAACCGTCACATTCGAAACTGCCCACGGCAAAATTGACGTCTGCGATACCAAAGCCTTTAAATTTGGTGGGTTGCCCCTTGGCCACCGCTTCTTTGGCCAACAGCGCGGCTCCCATAGCCCCCATGACATCGTAATTTTGAGGAATAATTACTTCCAGTCCCAGCTCTTTTTCAAAGGCCTTTCTCATGCCAACATTGGCGGCAACACCACCCTGAAATACCACTGGGCCCAAAATTTCTTTGCCCTTACCTACGTTATTCAAATAGTTTCTCACCAGCGCTTCGCAAAGCCCTGCCACTATGTCTGGCAGTTCAAAACCCATTTGTTGTTTATGAATCATGTCCGACTCGGCAAAAACAGCACAGCGCCCGGCAATGCGCACCGGAGTGGTACTTTTTAAGGCTAATGTGCCAAATTCTTCTATCGGTGTGTTTAGCCGGCTGGCCTGCTGATCTAAAAAGGAACCAGTGCCGGCTGCACAAACTGTGTTCATGGCAAAGTCCGCCACCACACCGTTGCGCAGTATAATTATCTTTGAATCTTGGCCACCAATTTCTAATACCGTTTGTACCCCAGGTACCTGCTGGGATGCAGCAACAGCATGGGCGGTGATTTCATTTTTAACCACATCTGCCCCCACCATCACTGCCGACAAATGACGGGCACTGCCAGTGGTACCCACTCCTTTAATCACTGTACTGATTGGTAGATGTTGCGCAAGTTTCTTTAAACCCTGTTGGACAGTTCTTATTGGTTGTCCCTGGGTGCGCAGGTATAGATTTTCTAATACCTGATTGTCTTCATTAATTAATACAATATTGGTACTGACCGACCCCACGTCTACTCCTAAATAACCAATCACTGCAAAAATTGCCTCCTCTAAAAATTTATCTAATTAGCTTTAAATTCTCTTTTTCTGGTGAGCAAATCCACAAAGGCTTCTAACCGGGTAATCATCCCTGCTTCACCGGAGTGTTCATCTACAATTAAAGTCATTACCGGCATAGCCAAAGCATCCCCCACCTTTGGCAGAATGCTTTGGGCCACTATTTCTGGCATACAGGTAAAGGGAAATAATTGAATTGCCCCGTGGTATCCCCGCTTAGCATAAACCGACACGCTGCCAATGGTTTCTAATCCGTGGCCACCCACAAAGTGATTAAGAAATGGGGCAGCACTTTGGCAGTACTCCTTGGTGCTGCGGATGCCCTTTAACAGACCCATAAATAAATGATCATTAATCCACTCACTTAAATAAATGGATCGATCCACTTCCACTCCCAGTCGGCCTAAATGGCGTTCAATGTTTAAGTTGGAAAAGGGGTCTAGCAGTGTATAGATTTCGCCTATCAAGGCAATTTTAATCACCGGTCGGTTTGGATCGATGGCTACACTGTTCATGATATCTTTGCTCCGCAGCAGGGCCAATTGCAACTGCTGTGGGCTGGCGGCGTTATCAATTTCTTTAATTGCCTTTGCCAAAGCACGGTCTGTCTCCCCTAAAACCAGCTCCCGAGGCCTTATTTTAAAGGACATTAATTCCACTTCATCAACCGCTCTACTTTTTTGGTAAGCAAACCGGATGGCTTTAATCACCTGCACCCAAGACTTATTACCGGTTATTTTGCGAATGCGGGTGGTTAATTCGCTAATGTGTTTATCCGGTGGTTCCAATACCACCATGTTGTAATGGTAACCTAGATCCTTTAGAATGGCGTATTCCACCTGAGCATAATAGCCGAAACGACAGGGGCCACAGCCACCAATCATTATCAAAGTATCGGCACCAAGTTCGCTGGCTTCAATCATGTTGCCCAAGTTAAGTTTTAAGGGCATACAAGCAAATTCCGGGCCGTATTTAGTGCCTAAGGTTAGGGTGCGCTTGCTGGTGGGCGGCGGTAATATTACCTCAATGTCTAAATACTCCAGCAACCCTTTAACACACACATATAGATACCCCATATGGGGAAAGGTAACTTTCATTTTTCCCTCCAAAATAAGCGTTTGTTTAAAACAAATTTCAGTACTAGCTAATAAATTGTTTTTTTGGGGAGTTTTTCCAACGCACCATATCCAAAAATGCCTCTAGCCTGGTGATTACCCCCGCTTCTCCAGTGTGTTCGTCCAGAGTTAGGTTTAAAAAGGGCAACTTGGTGCTACCCCGAATGTTTCTTTCAATCAGTTCTCCCGTCATTGAATCCGGTCCACAGCCAAAGGCAGCAATATGAATGATGCCGTCAATATCTTCACTTTCGGCATAATGATATCCGGCACCGATCATGCGTTGGCCCAAAGTCCAAAACAGTTTTTTGGGCAATCGGCCAGCCTGGTGGCGCACTTCATCCTCTGACAGGTGATCCGGGGTCACCACCACTACCCCCATGCTCTGCAACCGTTTTATAATATTCATACTAATATAGGGGTCATAAATATTGTATGGATGTCCAATGATGGCAATGTTTAAATCACCACAGGGTTTAACTTGGCTGGCTTTGGCGCTCCGATCATACATTATTGACATTGCCTCTTCTGGCAGATGGCCCTTTAACAGCAATTGGTTATACTTTGCCAATGCCCTTAGACCTTTGTGATAGGCTTGCCGCACCTTAATAGGATTGCCGCTAAATTTCTTGCCCAACTGTTTATATGCCTGATCCACATTATGGCGCTTGCGCATAAAACTGATGGTGGTATCAATGACCGCCGGTAATCCAACAATATTTTGCCTGGCCATATCCGGGAAACCTAAAAATTTGGGACAAATATACTCTTTGTAAGCAACGCTGACCAGCCTGGGGATAAATATGTAATCAACAGGTTTATCTGCTAAATTTTTTACGTGGCCAAAGGCCAACTTTACCGGCAAACAAGCCTCATCCACAGTATTTTTAATGCCGCTGTCCAATATGCCCTTGTTGCTCTTATCAGAAAGCACCACTTCGCAGCCCAGTGATTCAAAAAAATCTTTCCACAGCGGATAGTAATAATAATATAAGAGGGCTCTGGGAATGCCCACCTTAACGGACATATATATACCTCCTTAAAACACATCTTTCCCTATTATGAACAAAATTTAGCCAAAATATCCCATCCAACTAAACTTTCACCATTTACTATTAAGCTACATACCCTATTACCGAGGGGGTGAAATTATGAGCGGTTGCGGTCACGGGCCAGGTTATGGCTATGGCGATAACAGTTTTATTGTTTTCTTAGTTTTGATTCTGCTTCTTTTGGGGACTCCCCAACCATATCCACCTTGTCGTTAATGCAAAAAGGGGCTGTTGCAAAAACTTGCAACAGCCCCTTTTTGTATTGTTAATAACGACACCGGCTGAGAACAAACAAAGGTTGCCCTTTTTTGTGATTATTTGCCCTTGGGAGGCTTTTTAGATTCTTCCGGCTTTCTAGCCGGTGCCAGCCTCCGTTGTTGGGTTGATTGTCGAATGGTTTGCTGGGGTTTTAAAATACTGGGCCGATGATTTTGTACCGAAACCGGAGTACGGATAAAGATTGTTTTTAGCCCTTTAAAATCAAAGGGAATCACCGGCCACAAATAAGGGGCACCAAAGGACTTGGTGGATGCCAGCAACGCTAACACAATCATGCTGGCCACTAGGAATCCCGGCAGTTGAAGAGCTGCCACCGAGAGCAACAGAAATAGACGCACCAATCGATTGGCCCATGACAATTCATAACTGGGGGTCAAAAATACACCCACCATGGCCACCGCAGTATACATCACCACTTCGGCGGTAAACAACCCCACCCCGACAGCCATGTCACCTATTAGCAGGGCGGCCACAATACCTAAGGACGTGGCCAACGGCGTCGGCGTATGAATAGCCGCCAGTCGAATCCAATCTATGGCCAGCTCAGCCAATAAAAACTGCCCAATTAACGGTATTTTACCGGGGTCATTGGGACCTATAAACCTTAAACTGGGCGGTAACAGATCCGGCTGGATAGCAAATAAAAACCAAAGTGGCAATAGGAATATCGAAGCCGCTATGCCGATGTATCTGGCCCAACGCACATAAACACCCACCGTGGGGTTCTGCCGGAACTCTTCGGCATGTTGCATATGATCCCACAGCGTGGATGGCGCTATAATAACACTGGGTGATGTATCCACCATCACCAAAACCCGACCTTCCAACAAATGCACTGCCGCCACATCAGGCCGCTCGGTGTAACGCACCTTGGGAAAGGGATTCCAATAGCTGCCCGGCGTAATTAATTCTTCCACCGCCTTTTCTGCCATCGGCAGGCCATCGATATTGATGGATTTAACCCGTTCTTTAACCTGCGCCACCATTTCAGGATTAGCGATATCTGCTATATAGCCAATCACAATGTCGGTCTTAGAACGGGCACCACTCTGCATCACTTCAAAACGCAACCGGGGATCGCGAATACGACGGCGCAACAGAACGGTATTCAGCAAAACCGTTTCTACAAAACCATCCCGGGATCCCCGAACCACCTTTTCTAAATCCGGTTCTTGGGGTTGACGGCCGGGGTAGGTGCGAACATCAATAATTAATGCTTGGTCCTCGCCATCAACCACCAGTGCCAATGGGCCGGACATCACATTGTTGATAATGGTGGTGAGCTTGCTCTCCGCCTGCACTTGAATATGGTTGATATGTTCACTGAGCAACTTTTGCAGCGTATGTAATGAAATATCTTGTCGCTCAAGTTGATCAAGGTTGCGCAATATCAACGTCATTACATCATCTTTAACCATGCCGTTGATGTAATATAGCGCAATTTTCTTGCCAGCCACCGTCATTTTACGGCAAATCAAATCATAACTTTTACCCACCCCCAACTGCTCATTAAGGGTTGTTATATTGTCATCTAAGTGTTTGGAAAGCGTTGCTTCATCAGTTGCTGCGGCCATTGCCATAATAACCACTCCTCTCTAACACTTCTTGCAGCGCCTTGGTCGTCACAGGGGAGCCAAAAACAGCGTCATCAGCACCATGCATTTTACCCACATCGCCAATACCAATAACCACCGGAATATCTAAATCCCTTAGTATTTCCACCGTGTCCCCGCGCAAACCGTACTCCTTTGAACAGCGATGGCCGTCCTTGTCCACCGGGCCATCAACCACTCGGCAGGTACTGGTTATAGATTCGTTTACATCAATGCTTTCTAAACCTTCGGTATTGGAGGCCACTGCCAACACACCCAATACTTCAATATTGGGGTGTGCGGCAATTTGTCTAAGGGCCCTTTCTCCCGCCCCTTCACCTCGCCAACCACGATCATCCACCATCACCACCACTGGATCATAGGGGGTTTGTAGTATTCGTTTAACTATTTCTCTGCCGGATAGTTTAGTCGGGTTACCTGCTGAAGAAGAAATACAGCGGGCCCCAATATTTCTGGCGGCCACCTCCACTGCATTTTTTGCCAGAGTATCACCATCGGTAATAATGATTACTCTCCTCTTTTCAGTCAAGTTATCACCTCCAACAGCGGCCCGTTGCCAGTTCCTAGGTTATTATGCGTTTCTAAAGGTCTTTTAATGCAAAAAGGATGCGTTTCGCATCCTTTCTTAAGATTCATTGGCCACTAATTGGCGCAATTTTTTTAGTGCTTGCCTCTCTAACCGTGATACCTGAACCTGGGAGATGTTTAATCGGTTAGCCACTTCGGCTTGGGTTAAATCTTCAAAAAAACGCCATAAAATGATTTTTCGATCCCGCTCAGGCAGTCTCATCAGCAACTCCTTGACCGCCAGTTGCTCTAACCACGGATTGTCGCCTTCTTCATCACTTTTCAGTTGGTCTAAAATATAAATTGGGTCACCATCGTCCTGGTGCAATGTTTCATATATTGAGGTGGGAGATTGGGCAGCTTCCAGAGCGGTGACCACTTCCTCCCTGGTACAGCCTAAATCCTCGGCAATTTCACCAATGGTCGGTTCTCGACCCAGTTTAGTGATCAGTCGCTCCTTAACCATTTGAATGCGGTAAGCAGCTTCTTTTAAAGATCTGCTTACTTTAACGGGATTGTCATCCCTTAAAAAGCGCCTGATTTCCCCCACTATCATCGGCACAGCATAAGTAGAAAACTTAACATCATAACTAAGGTCAAACTTGTCTATTGATTTCATTAGCCCAATGGTGCCAATTTGAAAGAGGTCTTCCAATTCATAGCCGCGATTTTGAAACCGCTGTACTAAATTAAAGACAAGTTTTAGATTGCAGTTTACTAACCTATCCCTAGCCTCTTGATCCCCGGCTTGGGCCTTAGTTATTAATTGTTTCATTTCTTCATCTTTAAGCAAAGGAAACCGAGGCAGGTTCATTTCCAGCAGTCTACCGCTCATTTTTTTCTCTTACCGCCTTAATGCTCCGGATTTACCGCAGCTAGTTTTGCTTTTTTAAACATGTTAATGGATGTACCTTTACCCACCGTAGATTCAACCTTTAGTTCATCCATAAAGGATTGCATAAATACAAATCCCAAACCCATTCTATCCTCGGCCGAAGAAAAGGCTGGTTGCATAGCTTGGTCAACATCCTCAATACCACGGCCATTGTCCTCCACTAATATCTGCATGCCGGTCTCAGTTAGGGATACTGTCAATTTAATAAAGTGCTGGGGTTCATTGTTGTAGCCATGCACTATAGAATTTGTTACCGCCTCAGAAACAGCAACTTTTATTTCCTCCAGTTCATTTAACGTATAATCCAACTGTGAAGCAAAGGCTGCCACTGTCACCCGGGCAAAGGCAACATTTTCAGCAATACTTTTAAACTGCATTTTAAATTGGTTAATTAGTTCCATCGCACTCACTTCCTTTTACACAATTTTTTCCAAAGCCTCTACTTCATCGTTGTATTCACTAATAATAGTTAATAAACCAGATAGTTCAAGTATTCTCCTTACTTGGGGTTGGGGATCAACGATGGCCATCTTGCCACCAAATTGAGAAATGCGCTTGTATCTCCCCAGTATTACCCCTAAGCCAGAGCTGTCTATGTAACTGACATCGGTAAAGGTAAAAACTATATTCCGTACCTGTTCATTTTGAATAACTGTGTCCAATTCTTTGCGCAATCTGTCGGCAAAGCTAAGATCAAACTCACCTGATAATCTGGCCAAAAGTGTATAGTCATTCACCGAAATTTCCCACTGCATCACAGTTCCTCCAGTTTTACACAATATTGTTTATTTCTATTTCTATTAACAACCATTATTTTCCTGCCATATATTACCACAACATCTGTCGAAATGCAAAAAAGGGCTGTTCTTAGCCGGTGGCGCACGTCCTATGCGCCACCCTGCCTCCGACAACCTCCTTCGCTAACTTCGGTTCGCTGCGCCACTATATGTCGTTCGCCACCTGCAGCAGGTGTTGGGTTTTTCAATTAACTTTTTATCTAAAAAGCAACGGCAAAAGACACCTGGATGTCGTTATTAACAATACATTTAGAGGCTGTTGCAAAGTTGCGCAACAGCCCCTAAATTTTTCATCAAATTTACTTGTTGTTATCCATCCCAAACATGCTGTTGATCACTTTACCCATCAACTGAAATGGAGATGCCTTGGCCACATCGGCGGTGGCCACTAAATCCACCTGGGAAAGTTGTTGGCCATCCTTGGTCACAGTATAACTACCCACCACTTGCCCCTTTTGGATGGGAGCGGACAAATAGTCCGGTAGCTTCACCTCACCTTTAATACCTTTATCGCCACCGCGGGGCACCACCACAGACACTTGCTCTGCAGTGACCACTTCAATGGTGTCAACCATTCCCTTGCTCACCGGTAAGGTTTTAATTTTTTGGGCTTCTTTAGCCAACACCACCGACTGATAACGGGCAAAGCCATAGTTAAATATTTTCATAGTTTCTCTAAAATGGCTCTTTGGTTCGGGACACCCCAACACCACAGAAATTAGCCGCAGATCATCCCGCTCCGCCGATGCCGCTAAACAATATTTGGCTTCATTGGTCCAACCAGTCTTACCGGCATCGCAACCACGATACCATTTAAGCAATTTGTTAGTGTTCCAGAGTTTAAATTCACCGCCCCGGAGGTCATATTCATAAATGTTAGAAACTTTTCTAAACAATGGGTAGTTTAGTGCTTCCCGCAGAATTACCGCCATATCGCTGGCGCAGGTGTAATGATTTTCTGCTGGCAATCCGGTGGGGTTAGAAAAATGGGTATTGTTTAAACCCAGTTCTTTGGCCTTGTCGTTCATCATTTGAACAAAGGCTTCTTCACTACCAGCCAAATGTTCCGCCACCGCCACACTGGCATCATTGGCTGACCCGGTGGCAATGGATATCATCATCTCCTCAAAGGTCAATTCTTCTCCTGGTTCAAGGTATATTTGCGAACCACCCATGCTATAGGCATGTTCACTGGTGGTGACCATATCCGATAAATTAACCTGACCCTTACTATGTGCCTCACAGGCCAGCAGCATGGTCATTAACTTAGTAACGCTGGCCATTGGCAACTTTTTATCAGGATTTTTACTAAACATCACTTGCCCAGTGTGGTAGTCCAGTAAAATAGCTGATTCAGCAGTTGTTTCCAACACAGCACTGGCATCCCCTGGTTGTGGCACTGCCCAAGCTGTTGAAACCAATCCCAATATTAGTACTAAGGTTAAAAATATTGATACCAATTTTTTAAACATTTCCGGTCCCCCTTTTGAAAAATAAACACTATCCTCTAGAAGGTATTATGTTTCGCAGGGGGCAACTTAATGTTTAGTACTTTTTGGAAAAGCACCTTGGCACTGGCATTTAAGAAAAGGTCATTTTAAAAAAACGGCATCGGCTATAGCGAACGTTGTTGGGTTTCAACTGAAGGTATTAAAAGAGGCTGTTGCATAACGTTTTGCACCAGCCCCTTTATGTATTGTTAATTAATAACGACACCCAGGTGTCTTTTGCTTAGTTTAATTTTTGTTTTATTGTTGAGATAAAGGTTACGGCAAACTGATAATCTATTAGTTAAAAAAGCTGGGGTTTTGCACCGTTCGCTAAGCTATTTCTTCGCAGGCCAAAACTTAGCGCTCAGTCTGCTGGCTCCGGCGGGTTCCCGGCAAGTTCGTCGTCCATAACTCAGTTGCCGGCCGCGCACGTCCTATGCGCGGCCCGCCTCCGCCAGCAGCCTTTGCTTAGTTTGGCACTGCTCATCCATACGCCGCTCACTATGCAAAACCCCAGCTTTTTAAGTCACTTATACCCGTTCTGACTTAAAGCATCAATCTGTGTTTCAGGGTATAATTACGTTCTTTCAAAAAATTATATGGTGCAGTTTGTTGGCGCAGCACGCTACCTATAAAATACGTCAGAGGTGCATCAAAAATTAGCACCTCTGACGCATTAACAGAACCTGTCTAAAAACAATTGAGTTTATTTTAATATATCTTTTGCAAAGCTGGTGCCCACATTAAAGGGGATGCCAAAAATATCCGCTATGGTGGCCGCCACATCGGCAAAGGTCTGACGAACCCCGAGATTGATTCCGGGCTTTACTTTAGAACCATAAACTAACAGCGGTACATATTCCCGGGAATGGTCTGTGCTAGGGGTTGTGGGGTCACAACCGTGATCAGCGGTAATAATTAAAATGTCCTCATCCTTGAGGGCAGAAATTAATTCCGGTAGCCGACCGTCAAACTCTTCTAAAGCTCTGGCATAACCTTGGGGATCATTGCGATGGCCATAGGTTTGGTCATATTCTACCAAATTGGTAAAAATTAGCCCTCGGCTATCACTGCCCAGATAGGCTAAGGTTTGGTCGACACCATCCATGTTGGTCTTGGTGCGAGTGACATCGGTCACGCCCCGGCCAGCAAATATATCTGCAATTTTACCCACAGCCATTACCGCCAAATTGTTTTCAACAAGTAAATCCAGCACAGTGGTTTTAACTGGCAACAGCGAGTAATCATGGCGGTTGGTGGTTCGTGTAAAACTTCCTGGCTCTCCAATAAAGGGCCGAGCAATCACTCTACCCACCGCCAGTTGCCCGGTAAGCATCTCCCTGGCAATTTCACAAAAGCGATATAACTCCTCAACAGATATAACCTCTTCATGGGCGGCAATTTGAAAAACGCTGTCCGCCGAAGTGTAGACAATTGGTTTACCGGTGCGCACATGTTCCGCACCTAATTCTTCGATTATAGCTGTCCCCGAGGCCGCTTTATTGCCTAAAACCTCTCGACCAATTCTTTTTTCAAACTGCTCTATAAACTCCTGTGGAAAGCCGTTGGGGAATACCGGAAATGGGTTGTCCAATATAATTCCAGCCAACTCCCAATGACCGGTGGTGGTATCTTTTCCGGCTGATTGCTCTTGCATTTTGCCATAACATCCAGTGGCATTTTCCACTGCGGGCACACCTTCAATGGGTGCAATATTGCCCAACCCCAACTGGGCTAAGTTGGGTAAGTTTAGCCCTCCCACTGCCCAGGCAGTATTACACAAAGTATTGCTACCCTGATCACCGTATTGGGCGGCATCCGGCAGTTCACCAATGCCAACACTGTCCAACACGATAATGGTAATGCGATTAATATCATAATTAGCCATTTAAATACTCTCCTTAAGCCCTTGGATGCGTTTGTGAATATATTTCTTTTATTCTGCTTTTGGTCAAATGAGTATAAATTTGGGTTGTGGTAATATCAGCATGTCCTAACATTTCTTGCACCGAACGCAAATCGGCGCCATTTTCCAACAAATGGGTGGCAAAGGAATGGCGTAAGGTATGGGGGGTGATCACTTTGCCGATTTTTCCCTTGCGGGCATATTTTTTAATAATCTTCCAAAATCCTTGGCGCGTTAAGCGTTTGCCATGCTGGTTGACAAAGAGCGCTTGCTCATCTTTTTTACCCTTGGTTAGTTTTACCCTGGCAACTGCTACATATTCTTTTACATATTTGCCGGCGATTGATCCAAGGGGGACAATCCTTTCTTTAGACCCTTTACCAAAACAGCGGATGTAACTTACTTCCAGATTAACATGTTCAATATCCAATGAAACCAACTCTGATACTCTGATACCAGTGGCATAAAGCAACTCTAACATCGCTTTATCTCTAAGACCTGCGGGAGTATCCACCTGGGGCTGGTTGAGAAGCTTTTCTACCTCTTGAAAAGTTAGCACTTGAGGTAAACGTTGGGTTAGTTTTGGCGATTCTAAATCAGCTGCTGGGTCAGTGTCAATCAATCCTTCGCTGAGCATAAATCGGTAGAGGGTTTTTAAAGCAGCTAATCTTCGGGATATGGTGGCCGGCGCCCTACCGGCCTTTTGTAACTGCATTAAGTAGCTGATAATATTGTTTTTGGATGAATCCACCAATTTATTTATTCCCTGTTGTTTCAAAAAATTAACGTATTGATTAATATCTATTTTATACGAAGACAACGTGTTTTGAGAAAGCCCTCTTTCTACAGCAAGGTAGTGAAAAAAATCTGTAACTATTCTCTCCACCCCTACACCCCCTAAAAACCAAAAAGTAGTCTTACAGCTAGACTACTTCCACAAAAATTTCACAAATCCTCTGTCAATTTCATGTTTATTCCCCCCGATGATAATTTTTTAGTTTGTTAAGTAAACCATTAAACCAATCACCGGCACGCTTTTCTGCCTCTTGATGATCACCATAGACAGATATATTATTTAACTCCACCCTCACCGCGTCCCCTTGGGGAGGCTTATCTTCCATATCAATGGATTTTACCGTTTCCCACAGTTGCACCACCAAGATGATCAAAATGGCTAAAACAAATAACATCCTCAGCAACTGCATCATTTTATCCTTAATTTTTTGCATCACAACGATAAACACTTGTTATCCCTCCACACCAGCCATTAACCACCAAACATAGCAGCGGTACTTTTTATTAAGTATGGGGTTAAATATGTTTCCACAAAACTAGCCCCCACCGCTACGGCACATACAGCTAACAGTATCAAATTATAACCGATAAAACTGGGCCAGATTGCCAACTTAGAGTTGAAAAACCTTTTTACCAATAGCACCGAAAATGAAAGTGATGCCACTGTAGCTATCAATAAAGCGGGAACATAGAAAAAATTGTGAGGCAAAATAGATACCAATGCCAGTATTACACCCTGCCAAGCCTTTTGTTTGGTGAGAAACCCGATGGCAAATCCAATGGCAAACCCTCTAACAAACAGTAACAGCAAAATCATCGGTATACCGATAACCGTTAACCCCAGCAGATAGATGACTACGATCACACTCAAATTATTAATGGTACTGGACTTTACTGCCTGCTGGGCGTCGATGCTCAAACCACCAGCTTGTTCGATAAACATATTCAAATATTCATTTAACTCCCCCGCCTGATCTGCCTTTAAATAATCCAATGCCAACACACCCAGAACACAACCAAAGCCATAGGTAACTACTACAATTAGTAAATAAATCCAGTTGGCACGCAGTGAGGCTAAGCATATTTTACTAAGTCTAGACATTATAACGCCCCCTGTGCATAAACCTGTCCATACATGTTATGCGCAGGGGGCGTTTTGTATTACCAGGTGGTAATAATTTGCTTAATTATATATTCTGCCGCCAAAATATCCTCAAGGGAGTTGGCAGATGCTGCCACCACAGCAATACCAGTTTTTAGTTGTCTAGCGGTGGCCACCGCCCGTTCTACACCGGCATTGGCCGGTGCAACGCCTTTTTTCTGCATGGTGCGGGCCACAGTGGCGGTTAGTACCGCCGGTGCCCCAGCGGTTACTGCCGCATCAAAGGCTACACCGCCGGTGCCAGTGGCAGCCACCACAATGCGGCCCCTTAGGTCGGTTAATTTTGCTGTTTCAGAGCCAATATTGGGCAATACTGCACCCACCCGGGAACCGGACTTTTCTATCCCCTTGATTAATTGGGAAACACTGCTTAACCTTTCGGCATCGGAACCCACCCGCGGTTCGGCAATGACCACAATATCTGTTTGTTCGGCAACAGCCTTATTACCGGCTATAATGCCAATCTGTTCGGGGTTGGTGGCCACCGGACAGCGGGCGTTATCCGGTGCAGCACCAAATATCGCCAGCGCCCCGGCATCTAAAGCAGCCTCACAGGTGGTGGACATATCAATCAGATCTACCACCACCACTACCTGCCCGTTCTTGGCAGCCGCCGCCGCACCACTGGCGTTAACGGTCAACATGACAGTGGGAAGCATATAAATTCCTCCAACAGTTAATCATAACTTTTAATGTTCCATCATATATTGAAACACTTAATAAAATAACGTTAGGGGGATAATTCTTTGGGAATCACAGATGTTTATATTAATAAAAACAGTATTTTTATCTTTGGCAGAGTAAAGGACTTACGCCAAATCCTTGCTGAATACAGCAAAGAGTATAAAACAGTAACTGAGTTAATCCATGCCAAATTAAACTAATTGCCCCCGTAAATTCATTGGTGCTCAATCAAATAACTTAGCGCTATAGATACCGGCAGCGCCAGCAGCCAGGAAAAACTCCCGATCCTGTTCCACCGTTCGACCCATGGTGGTTACTTTAATGCCGGCGTCACTCAATGCTTGCAGCGCTGAATCAGCATCAACCTGTACAATTTGATGTTTATTGCTAATACCACTGTCCCGCAACTGATTAGCCACCAATTGATTTTTAGACTGTTCCATCAAGGGAATGGTTACGGTACACTGGGCCAAAGCCACGTCACCTAGAGCTGTCCTGGTATGATGACTTAAACCCCGATGGCGCTCCCGGGGGTCGGCAAAACTAATTCTCGGTACCGCCACCGCTCGACCTTTCAGTGTATGCACAGCGTTAACCACCTGCCCCTGTTCCAATCCAGTGTAGCCATATTTGGAACCTGTGCCAACAATGCCAGGACCCATGGCCACCACTGCTATATCAGCTTTAGCCACCGCCCGGGCCGCTATCAGGCCACTATAAATATTTACCGCCTCATAGTCGCCCCCAAAGGCATGACCACAGGTGATGGTGCTGTGGATCATGTTTTTTCCCTTTAATAGCTTGACCATTCTGCTAAAGGCCATCGGCAGGGCCGCTCCATCGGTCATCACATAGGCAACCTTTAGTTTGCCATAACTCTGTCGGTGAATGGCGGCAGCCACCGCCGGCAACATACTGTGCAACGTAGCCACCACCACCGGCATACCGGCCAGTGATGTGGTCCGGCCCATGATGTCTGCGTAGGGACTGTCATCTTCTTCAACAGACAACACCTTGACCTGACTAGGGGTATAGCGCAGTTTCATAATATGACCAGCTTCGGCTGGATCAACACTGTGGTTATTTATGTTAGCAATGACAAAATGGTTGCCGCCGGTACCTAATTTTTTATGGACAGCGGTGGTGTTTAAAATCACCTGATCACCAACCTGTACCGACCCGGTTAACTGCGTGTAATTTACCGCCCTTTGCTCAAGTCCCTCCACTGCAACCATTAGGTCAACCACATCAGCGTGCTGGGTTAGTATTTTCGTTACCCTGCCCTGCCTGATACGAATCAATAATATCACTCCAATATTTACTTGTTGGTTTCTTTAACTATCTCCACCACAAATTTCGCCACCTGACACATATCCGCTATTTTAATATTTTCATCGGTGGTATGCACTTTGTTCATGCCAATGGCGATATTAGCACAGCAAATACCGCGACCATTAAAGACGTTGGCATCACTGCCACCGCCGGTACTACCCAACACCGGTTGCAAACCAAGATTTTTCGCAGCAGCAACAGCGTGTTGTACAACTTGGTCCCCTTGGCTTAGGTTAATGACATCATATTCCTTTTCCACGTCAATGATTATTTCAGCCTTGGCTGCATCGGCCTCCTGTTGTAGCAAATCACACATGTGTTTAGTTTGGGCAGCTAATTTTTCAGGATTGAGACTACGGGCTTCGCCAGAAATATATACATTGTCCGGCACTATGTTGGTGGCTTTGCCCCCTTGGATAATGCCAATGTTGGCAGTGGTCTCTTCATCTATTCTGCCCAGGTTCATTTTGGCAAGGGCTTTGGCCGCCACTTGAATGGCACTAATCCCTTTCTCCGGAGACATTCCGGCATGGGCAGCTTTTCCCTTGATGGTGGCACTGATGGCATTTGATGTCGGTGCAGTTATAATCAGTTTTCCCGGGGCACCATCACTATCCAGTACATAACCCATTTTAGACTTCACCTTGCTATAGTCCAATGCCTTAGCACCTCTGAGACCGCCTTCCTCCCAAATTGTAAAGATTACTTCCAGGCCACCATGTCTAACGTTGTTTTCTTTAATGCACCTAACGGCCTCCAGTATTACCGCAACTCCAGCTTTGTCATCTCCTCCCAGCACGGTGTCTCCTGCAGAGGATATCACCCCGTCATTGATTACAGGTTTAACACCTATCCCCGGTTCCACCGTGTCCATGTGGGCACTTAACATTAACATCAGACCGGCTCCGTCCCCGGGTAGGGTGGCGATGATGTTACCGGCCGTTGCCCCCACCTGACCACCGGCATTATCTTCGTAAACTTCGAATCCTAAATCAGTTAACTTTTGCTTAAGCACATCGGCAATTGCTCTTTCCTGGCCTGACGGGCTATCAATCTGTATCAATTCTAGGAATTCTTCCACCAACCGCTCGCGGTTAACCATCTAAATCACCTCATTTAATAATCAAACTCCACAGAAAAATGTTAGCACTTATTTATAATTGTGTCCACATTTTGCTAGACATAACAATACGGGGGCGATAAATCACCCCCGCATTGTTACTATTTTTAAACTGTATACTCCGTTGCCAATTTAGCCCCCCGCTCCAACGCCTCGCGGTTTGCCGGAATTAGATTATGTCTTCTGGGCGGCAGCACTTTTTTCAAGGATTCAACCACCGAGTCGATGGTCACTATACCAGTTAATTGAATTAACGCCCCTAAAATCACGTTGTTCGCCACTTTAAGGTTGCCAATTTCTTCAGCAATTTTATTGGCAGGAATTTTCATTACTAAAACATCTTGGCGTTTGACATCAAAATCCACCAGCGATGAGTTAATTAAAATTCTGCCATTGGACACCACCTGGTTTTCAAACTTTTCTAAAGAAGGTCGGTTCATTACAATTAATGTGGATGGTTCCGTTACCAGTGGTGAACTAATGGGCTGGTCAGATATGGTAACTGCACAGTTTGCTGTACCGCCACGCATTTCCGGACCATAGGATGGATACCAGGCCACATGCTTATCTTCGGTCATACCGGCTTGGGCCAGAAGTTGGCCGGTGGATAAAACCCCCTGTCCACCAAAACCCGCTATTAATACTTCTTCTAACATTTAATCCACCTCCGCTGGTGATTTAAATACACCCAGTGGATAGTAAGGAATCATATTTTCTTCCAACCACTTCAGTGCTTCATTGGGGCTTAGTCCCCAGTTAGTTGGGCAAGAGGATAACACTTCCACAATGGCAAATCCCAAACCATTAATTTGGGCCATAAAGGCCTCTTTGATGGCCTTTTTAGCTTTGTTTACATGGATGGCATTGTGTACTGACACCCGGGCCACATATACAGCACCATCCATTGTGGCCAGCAGTTCGGACATTCTAATGGGAAACCCGTTTAGCTCTTGGTTACGTCCCTGGGGTGTGGTGGTGGTTTTTTGACCCAGCAGTGTGGTGGGGGCCATTTGCCCCCCGGTCATGCCATATACTGCATTGTTGACAAAGATGGTGGTGAATTTTTCCGACCTGGCGGCCGCATGCACTATCTCAGCGGTTCCAATGGAAGCCAGATCTCCGTCACCTTGATAGGTAAACACAATTCGGTCTGGCAACGAACGTTTTATGCCCGTTGCCACCGCTGGCGCCCGACCATGGGCGGCCTCAAACATATCCAGATTAAAATAGTCATAGGCAAAGACAGCACAACCAACCGGAGCCACACCAACAGTATTGTCAGCAATACCCAGCTCATCAATCACTTCTGCCACCAAGCGGTGAATAATGCCGTGGGTGCATCCCGGACAGTAGTGAAATGGCTTGTCAGTAAGCACTGATGTTTTTTTAAATACTTCTTTAATCATTACTGTTGATCACCTCCAGCCAGTTTTTCTATTTCTGTTAATACATCGGTCACCGTTGGCACCATACCTCCGGTGCGACCATAAAAATGCACCGGACATGCTCCATTTACAGCCAAACGGACATCCTCAACCATTTGACCCATACTCATCTCCACCGTTAAAAATTCTTTGGCTGTGATTGCTGCCTGGGCCATTACCTCTGTGGGGAAAGGCCATAAAGTAATGGGCCGAATTAAACCGGCCTTTATCCCATTGGCCCTGGCCTTTTCCACCGCTGCTTTACAAATCCGAGCGGCAGTTCCGTAGGCCACTAAAACTATTTCCGCCTCAGCCAGTTGGTACTCCTCCCAAAGCTTTTCTTTGGCAGCGATCTCCGCATACTTGGCAAATAGTTTTTGATTTAACTCCTCACAGACTTCGGGAACTATGTATAATGAATTAATGATGTTGCGCTCACTCCGTCCCCTTAGGCCGGTGGCAGCCCAAGGTTTTGGCAGTTGTTCTACTTCCTTCATTTCGCCAAGTTCGACCGGTTCCATCATTTGCCCTAAAACACCGTCACCCAGTACCATTACTTGGGTTCGGTATTGATCCGCCAAATCAAAGGCTTTGGCCATCATGTCAATGATTTCCTGCACCGACGCCGGTGCCAACGTGATTAATTTATAATCCCCATGACCACCACCTTTGGTGGCTTGAAAGTAATCGCTTTGGGATGGCGCAATGTTACCCAAACCAGGGCCACCGCGCATCACATTGACGATAACACAGGGTAATTCCGCCCCTGCCATGTAGGATATGCCCTCTTGCATTAAAGAAAGACCAGGACTAGAGCTGGAAGTCATTACCCTTACCCCGCTGCCGGCGGCACCATACACCATATTGATTGAAGAAACTTCGCTTTCCGCCTGTAAGAATACCCCTCCCACCTCTGGCATCCGTTTAGCCAAGTAGTGGGGTAGTTCGCTTTGGGGAGTAATGGGATAGCCAAAAAAATGGCGACAGCCAGCTCTGATTGCACCTTCGCCTATGGCTTCATTTCCTTTCATTAGTACCTTACTCATGCCTCCGCCACCTCCCTAACCACTGTGATTACAACATCAGGACACATTCTGGCACACATGGCACAACCCTTACATTTTTCTTGCTCAGTCACTGTGGCGGGGTGAAAGCCCATGGCATTAATATGTTCAGCCAAGACAATAATATCTTCCGGACAGGCAGCAATGCACAATTCACAACCCTTGCAGCGCTCTTCACGAAATATAACTCGGGCCAATGCTCGTCTCCTCCTTTATGCTTAGTTAGTTATAAAAATTTATTGCATTTCTTCTTTTTTCCATGGTGGTAACATGTAAAATTCTAACGGCAATATTGGTGTAGATAACCCATACTCTAACAGCTGCGGCGCCAATTCTTTTTTAACGGCGGTGAAGGCAATGGGAAGCTCTAAAATAGCTGACACTTCTCGCACTAATTTATCTCCAGCCATAACCAAGTCACAATCTGTTTCTGGACCTAGGTTGGTATTATTCACCAATGCGGTGGCTTTAAGGCGGGAGGTGGTTTCAATGGTCTTTAACATCGTTAGGATGTCATCTAATGTTGCCGTTAAAGGGCGGCAGGTATTGATGACAAAATATAAATTAATCCTCTCGGCAGGCAATAACGGCTTAAATCTACCTAACGCAATGGCGCCCACATCATCGCCACCCACATCACAGACACAAAAACCATTCTCAACCTGCAATGCCCCTTTGATGGCAGGAGAAAGGGCCGGGACATCGGCATTTGCCAAGTGGGGCGGTGGACAAACAACGTCCAGCCCTTTATCAATTAAGCACTCCTTGGCCAACCTAGTACGAAAATATGGATTGATAATATCCAAGTCAACTAGACTTACTTTTTTTCCCCTTTGAACCAAGCCTTCAGCAAAATTTATCGCTATTTCTGTTTTCCCGCTGCCCAAATTGCCAGTAAATATTGTCACCGGGCGACTATTAAAATTCAATCTAACACCTTCCCTCGGCAATCTGACATCCATTATTGTTTGAGTAATCAGTTCTTCGACACTTTTCAGAAAATACCTGCTAATTATTTCTAACAAAAAATGACCAAATACCGACAGTTGGTATTTGGTCATTAATCTCTGCCTAATTTATCTAAATAGTTTAAAAGACGGTTACCAGCTATTACCTTGGTTAGCGAGTACTTTTCAGTAAAGATATGAAACGCTATTAGAAATATCAGGTAACAAATTTTAGCAACATCGCTAAAGCACCATGCTGCTGCTGTACCAATGGCTATCCCTAAAGCATTTGAGCCGGTGTCACCCATCATGGTCTGGGCTTTTAAGTCCCAAGAAATGTATCTTAACACACTGCCCAACAACAACGCTAACGGCATTAGATTGGTGTTTTTCCAACCAATAAATATAATAATACCGGCCAGTAGTATAAAGCCTTTACAGGCTCTGCCCGGTCGCAAATCTAACAGATTAACGGCATTTATTGACAGAGCTATAATCAAGGTGTCAGCCACAATTAAAGCAATTACTCGCCATTCAAAGGTGGCGGATATATGGCCCGTCAAAGCAATGAGAAAGGCCAACAATCCTCCAGCCAACGCCTTTAATGCCCCAGTGGTCAGTTGACCCTTTAGCAATGCTTTAAAATGGCCTTTTAAACCGCTGGCCGCCCTAGAACCCAGCGCATCATCCACCAGTCCCAAAAAGGTAATGACCGATATTGCCAACATAAAAAGCAAACCATTATTGCCCAGCAAATTCAACATTAGTTGACTTAGCGTGCAAGCAACCAATGCGGTAATTAAAAAAATAAAACCCACACCCACTGGAATTGGGTCACCTTTATAATTGGGTCTGACAAAACCAGATTCCCGAACCATTTCCACAATGGGTGGCATAATAACCATTGTGATAATAAAACCAATGATGATATTTAATAGTAATAGAAAAGGAAAGCTTACAGTGGCTACTGAAAGCAACAAAAACACCTCGGTTTTAGCTTAATCTTTATTTTTACCTGTTTAAAAAACAAACAAACAATTCTTTAGCCACATGGACAAATTGTTTGCCACGGTGCTTAAAACCAGCAATATCTCTGCCAGTTTCTGCATGGGTCATTTGAACAGGCACTTCCTTTATGCGATAACCCAACCTGGCAACTTTGATGGTTAATGAAACCTCTACCCCATACCCCGAAGCAAAGGGTAAAATGTCTTTAACCACAGCTTTTGTCATAGCCCTTTGTCCCGATAAAGGTGCTTCCACCTCTAACCCGGTGAAATATTTTATGCCAGCTTTGGCCAAACCCTTTACCAGACCAAAGCCTCCCTTTTTTTGGGCTTTGGGAAACTTAGCTATGGTCATATCCGCTTCATCTTGTAATAGCGGTGACAATAACGCTCCGCCATAACTGGCGGTGCTACCTAAATCACCATCAAGCAATAACAAAATGTCGCCCGTTGCTTCCTTTACGCCGCGATTTAAGGCGCCACCTTTACCGCTGTTTTTCTCCAATTTGATTACCTTTGCGCCTGCTTTTTCCGCCAATATTGCTGTATCATCAACCGAGGCATCATCAATCACCAGCACTTCGGTAACTTGAGAAATTGCCATGGTTGCTTGGACAGTTTGATAAATGTGTTCTGACTCATTATATGCCGGTATAATTACTGACACCGTGGGTTGGGTAGTGATCATTTATTGCGTTCCTCCTGCCACCGCCTCCATGGATGGTAACAACCGCTGGGCAGTGGATTTAACACCGTAATTACCTGGTTTTCCTGTCATGGCATATACTAAAGCCACTTGACCGGGGGCAGTTTCAATATTGTCCACCGTACTGATGCTAAATTTTTGATAATCTTTCATGTAGGAGAAGGCCACATTGGTCTCTTCTACGCCATAAACCGGCACTTGTTTTTCTAAGAAATAATTAATTAATGTGCCGTCCAACAACTTAGTATTAATTAAAGATTTATCTGGGCTACCACCGATTATTATCACCGCATTTAACGGCACGCCATATTCGCCAACGCTTTTAATCATTTCCGCTTGGGCCAAAGTATTGATCACCGCTTGTTTTTCTCCCGTTAGAATCCCTTCGGCCATGGCAGTTACTAATTGTTTGATTATCTCATCATCACTGCCTGCTAACCCTAAGTTGGTAGCAACCTCATCCTTCTTAGCACCTAGATTGAGGCCATTTAGCACCGTGGTGGTGGATGATACTTTAGCACCGGCGGTCTCCAAAGTGTTTAACAATTCATCTCGCATACCGTAATTATTGGTTTCTATAATGGCAATATTTTGGCCGGTAAGTCTTTCAGAAATTAACGCCGGTAGTATTTGCTTTTCAAACTGATTTTGAACGGTTCTATCAACCTCAAGTTCATTAAGTTTAGCTTGTACACTTTTATTTTCCATGCGCATTTCATCCAATTGAGTTTCCAAACGATCAGTTAATTCCTTTTGTTGCTGAACTATGGCATCGTTTCCCAAAAGGGCGCTACCAGTGATTATCCCAATTCCTAAAGCCAGAAACACCGCTACCAAAGTAACGATGTGATAGCGGAAGTCCATCATTATTTTTACCCCCTAAATTCCCAATAGGATCCTGAACTGAATAAATACTAATCTCAGCAATTCTCTAGTTGGTGGTGCTATAACCATTACCACGGCCAGTGGAACCAGTGCTGCTAAAACAACTTGAGCCACATATTTGGCTTTCATGGGGCTTTTATATAATTCATTTACACCTTTGGCATCTACCAGTATTGAACCAACTTTTAGACGCACTAAAAAGGTACTGGCCATCCCCTTTCGTCCCTTTTCAAGAAACTCCAACATATTGGAATGGGTGCCCACAGCAACAATTAAATCAGTCCCCTTTTCATAGGCCAATAACATAGCGATATCTTCACTGGTACCCCTTGCTGCAAACACCTTAGCCTGTAAACCAAGACTTTCAATCCGCTCCAGGCCTGGGGCACGACCGTCCGGATAACCATGAACGATAATTTCAGCACCGCATTTTAAAGTATCATCACTAATACTATCCATATCGCCAACAATAATGTCTGGCCTATAGCCAAACTCAAGTAAGGCATCTGCGCCACCATCAACACCGATAAGAACAGGTTTTTCTTCATTTATATATGATTTAATGGCTGACAAATCTTCCTTATAATTGTGACCCCGCACAACAATCAAGGTATGTCTTTTATAAAAGACGGTATTAACATCGGGCATTGTCAAATCTGAACATATAAGATCTATTTCATTTTGTGCATAGTCTAAAGTATTTTGGACAAATTTAGCCAAAGTGGCATTAACGTTTTGCTTTGATTCCTCCATTTTATCCAAAATCAGTTGTTTATTTAGCACTATTCCAGTGGCCACATGCTGACCGTCGACAAAAATATCATTATCCAGAATTTCTATCTTTTCACCTTCAGACAGAATTTCAAACAGTTCTTCCCCTGCTTCATCAATTAGCGGTATCCCAGCTTCAATTAAGGTTAACGGCCCTAAATTGGGATAATCATTGCTTAATGAAGGCACAACATTAATTACCGCCTTTACCTTAGCGCTAATTAATGATTGAGCGGCTACTTTATCAAAATCACGGTGGTTAATCACAGCAATATCCCCCGGTTGCAAACGCTTGGTCAAGTCCTTGGTTCTTTTGTCAATGCGAGCAATACCTTTTATTTGCAACGTTCACACCACCTTTTATGCAATATAGCTCACCATGGTCTCCGCAGTAACAATACTTTTTAGCAATCATTTAACATTGTACTTTTTTTAATAATACAAGTCAAGGAAAGTTGGGAATATATGTAATATTTTACATTTTTATATTTTCTCATATGTTATTCTGTTCGTCACTATCTGTTTTTAATATTGAAACTTTTGCAGAATATCCAAAATACTTCCTAACCCTTCTCTAGACGTTTGGGTAATTTTAACATGCCTAGACTCATAAATTAATTGCATAAGTAAAATTATTGGGGGTAAACAAATGGCATTGCAGATTACCTTTAAACAAATGAGAAGATTTGCCTTGACGATAGTATCATTACTAATGATTTGGTTAGTTATGGGACACTTTATTTGGGTAAAAACAACTAGAGTTGATCCACTAGAACAGGTGAATGTTGACTGTTATTTTCTTACCCCAATGAATGTTAATACCGCAATAAACAATTTTAAAATCACGTCAGAGATTCCTAATGATACTGTGGATTATGAGTATAAGTGGCACTCCCCTTTTCATTTAAGGGTATTGATAAGTGAAAAAAATAAACCCCAAGGAATTGAGTACCGTTATAGCTTCAATAAAGCCAAGGCTTTAATACCTCCCTTTACCGTTTCGAAAAAGGGTGCCATTCTAACTAGGGTAAAACCGGAATTGATAACAATCAGCCCAAATAAAAATGCGCCCACCACCGGTCCAATCCTGTTACAATTTAATACACCTATATTAAAGGAAAGCATGCAGCAAAAGGTTAATTGCGATGCAGCAGGTCACTTTACGCCTCTTAAAAAAAATGATTATACATGTTGGCAATTCATCCCCAGCAATCCGCTACAGCATCAAAAGAGTTATCAAATTACTATCGAAGCTGGATTAAAGGGTGTGCACGGCCTCACGTCAGATAGCCGTAAAGAGATTACCTTTAGCACCGCACCTAAGCTAATTATTACAGATATATATCCACTAAATGGCGACCAAAGTGTGTGGCTTAGTCGGAACATAAAACTTACCGCCAATCAACCCATCAAGGACGCTAAAATAACGGGCATCAAGGGTGAAACAATAATTGATCAAAACACTGTACTATTTATTCCCGATCGCACCTTTACTCCAGCCACCAACTATAATATTAAAGTCACCATTACATCTATTTATAATGAAACTGTTGAGAAGACTATAAATTATCGAACTACAGACTTAGGAAATAAAGCTTGGCTGGAAATTAAAGCCGGAACGCCCTGTCAAATATGGTTAATGCAGGGCCATCAGGAAATTAAAAAAATAGAAGGTTGGTTCACCAAGGATCTGGCTAAATTACCTCGGGTTACTATGTACGAAGCCCATCGCAGTAACAGTACAGCCAAGCCCTGGATTAGGCTAAACACCGATATTTTGATCCATTCCTTCCCCCACACCAGTGAAGATAACCATCATGCAATAGGGCTACCCCAAACCTATAGTTGTATACTGCTATCGCCACAGGTAATGGACCAATTGTACGCCACCCTATCCAAAGGATTCATGGTGATTGTTCACTAGGGCTTAGGGCTTTAAAATACTAGATTGTATCAATCAGTTAAAAAATTTATATAATTTTTCAGAAAACACTTTACAATTACCTTTGGGATTTGTTATTATTTGAACAAGGCGAAAATAAATATAAATAGCGATAATAAAATAAAGTAATAGTGAAAATTACGCCCGAATTACGCCCAAAGGGGGTAAAATTATGGCAAACTATTTTAGTCATGGCATTACCACAAAAACTAACAATGAAACAAAAGCAAAAGCCCAGAGCATTTTTCTGGACATGTTGCCCACTTCATGGACAGTGCAGGGGAATAGTTTTAATAATGGTATTGATTTTTATATATCGTCGGAAACAATGTTTGCCATAAGTATTAAAGGCACTGCGAAACCCCAGTACAGCGGAAATAACATCATTTGTTGCATAGAGACCAGAAAGTTGGAATACTTTAGTAAGCACATCGCCAAGCCGGTTTTTATCGTGTTAGTGGACATAGATATGAAAAGAACCTATTGGCTTTTTATTCAAGAATACATTGAAACCCTACTGGAGAAAAATCAACCCAATTGGCGCTGTAAAAAGACTGTAAATTTAAAAATACCCCTGACTAATACCTTACAAGATTTTAATACCTTTAACGCCGCTATTTTGAGAGCTACAAACCTAATGTTGTTATATCAATATAAGCTCCCCTTTTTGATGGTATCTACTTCGTTAGAGGAAGCAATAAACCATTGTCAGCCAGCGGAATCTCAGCACCACAGTTGTGCCAGCGATATCTGTTCCAGCACCTCCTGCTCTTGTTCTTCAACAGATGAAATAGACTTATCACAACAATATTTGATAATGGGTGAAAAACACTACCATGAATACATAACTTCGCTAAACCAACAAAAACATAACAATTGCTTTGCTGCCATGCATAACCTGATGCATAGTATCTTAAGGGCTATGGATGAAGGCCTATACTTTATTGCCGCTAAATTAACGTTACGGCTAACCGATATCTACTTTCTGGCTTTCACCGATCTCAGTAAAACGGTAGGGGCTAACAAAGCCTTCGCATTGATGGATTCGGGAGAAATATTATTAGAAAGGGCCCATAGTCTAATCACTAAAATTGAAGCTCCCAACAGCGTTTTAAATTAAAACAAGCCTGATCCTAAGACCAGGCTTGTTAACCACCGTTATTTTAAAACATATCTTCGTCGTCACGCAAAAATTCCATAAATGGTTTATCAAATTGTACCATAGCGTTAACAATTAATTCAACCAAACCGCCATAGTGTACATTAAACTTAGCAGTGGCTTGATAAAACTCTAGAATATCCCTGATTGCACCTTTACAGTTGGAGCAAGGGGCACATACATATTTCGGTGTGTTTTCATCCTCAATGGTATCTTGGAAAGCGTTAAGGATTTGCTTGAACTTCATTCTGCTGGAAACTTTATTTCTAAAGTCTGTGAAGTTAAATGAGTTCATAATTGCAAAACCGCTACCGCCACCACAACAATAGTTGTTAACACCATGAGGAGTCATTTCCCTAAATTGAGGCGCAATTGCTTTCAAAACATTACGCTGTGGTTGCACAATACCCATCATTCTTACAATGTTACATGGGTCATGTAATGTTACAGGGAAATTGTTTCTGGATGGATCCAGTTTAAATACCTTTTTCTTAACCACCAATTCTTCCAACAGTGGTAAACAGCTTTCCCTTGGAATGTTATCTGCACCCACTGCAATGCGGTCTTGGCTAACCATTGATGCCTTGTGGGCGTGACCACACTCTGCCTGTATAATTCTTCTTACACCAAGGTCTTTGGCTGCTTTTAATTGAGCAGCACCGATCTTTTTACCTTGAACGTCATCATAGAATAGGCCGTAGTTAACGTTGTCATAACCAATCATGTCAGAGCTGAGGGTCCAATTCAAACCAGCTTCTTCCATAATAATGGTAAATGCTGCTGGGTTTTCTGGCCAAGCCATATATTCACCGGCGTTGTGCACTAAAAGAATATCAGCACCTTTTTTATCCACTGGTACCTTATACTTTTTACCAGTCAATTCATAAAGGTCGTCCTCCATAAACTCAATCAAGTCTAGGAAAGCATCCTTAGTGATACCGGTACTGGAACCGGTGGCCAGTTGTTTCATAGTACCACTTTCATGCAATGGTTTTGGTGCAATGCCCATTTCCATACTAAATATCTTTCTAATCTCCCTAGCTAGTAAGCCATTATCCAAACCAAGGGGACAGGTTTGGGCACAGCGACGGCACAGGTTACAACGGTATGCTAACTCCCCTAACCTCATCACTGTTTCATAGTTGATGTCGATATCTCCGCCCAAGAATCTGTTTACCAAGCTGCCGCCTTTTTTATGCTTTTGATATATCTTGCGCAGCACTTCGGAACGGAAAATTGGTCGATAAATTTCAGCTTCACCACTGGACTTAAATACATGGCAAGCGTCGGCACAGGTGTTACACTTTGCACAGTACTCAAAGGAGAGCATAAAAGGTTGTAACATACCCCTGTTTGTATCAGCATTAAACAGCTTTTCCAGACCACTGAGGAATTTTTTAACCATTTCGTCCTGTTCTTCCTTGGTCTTCGGTCTGGTTAATGTGTCATTACCAACAAAACCGTCTAAAGTAGCACAATAATTTTCCTTCCAGCTGTCCTTTGGAGCTTTAAAGTCAGGTTCCATACCCGGCTTATCATAAGGAGCAGGTAAAGGCATTAAGTTTTCGATCTGACAAACTTGTTCTACTGGTTTACCCATATCTTGAGGTCTAATTTTGCTCATTATAATATCTATCCTCCCATCCCAATTTTAGTTTACTTTTCACTTTGAGCTGCACCGGGGTTAATATGTGGTGCCGACCAGGAGGTCTTTGTCTTTGGCTGATAGTTGAAAGATTCCTTTACGATTTTTTCCATTTCCGAACCCCGTAGGTTAGGTGTGTTTTCCCACAATACTTTGTGGAATGAGAAATACTTACCTACATAGTGGCTCATTTTTGATTGCGGAATGTAGATCATCACCGCACCTAACAATAAAATGTGCACCGTCAGAGCAAAATCAGCTTGAATGGGAGAAAAAGTCAGCAGTGAAACCATGATTTCTCTACCATAATTAAAGCCAATGTCGCCACTCCAAACTACCAAACCGGTTGCTGCAACTGCAAACAAGAAAAACAGATTAAAGAACTCGTTGGGATTGGTATATTTGTTTAAGGTTTCATCAAAGATTCTCTTGAAGAACATACCGATAGCACCAACAGCCAGCAAAATGCCACCGGCTGCACCGGAAAGTAAAGTAATGTAATAAACAAAACCCGCGATGCCGCCCGCAGTGGCAGTTACCGCAGTGCCTGATACTTCAATTATTCCACCCACAAATAACATAGCTGCCCATAAGAATAACAAATAAATACCTAGGTGCATAGCATAACAAATCCACCATTGACGTCTTTGGTTTACAAAAAGGTTTTTAATAAATAACATTTCTTTCAGCATGTCCACAATTTCGCCAACGTGGGACACTTGTCTTGGTTTGTTCCAATACTCTACATCTTCGTAAAAGGAACCACCATAATGTCTTTTGTCGTCTGCCTCTTTCGGAACTGGATATAGTTCCCAACGTCCATGCATTGGCATTTTAGCAAATTGTGCTGCTTTGTACAGGGACAATCCAAAAAAGGCAATAATGGATAAGTAAGTGAAGAGCGTTAAAAACAACTATTATACCCCCTTAAATGACTCTAATTTGTATTTAAACCTGGTGTTAAAAATTACCCAGGAGAATTCCTTGGACACAAAGATTTACAATAAGCATTCGTCAATAATTATAATTTAGTTCACTTAATTAATCAATAGATTAAAGTATAGATATTTGATTTGAAACGAAAAAATAAATTACTAATTTATATCTGCCTAATTTAAACATTACTTTTTATTTTGTAAATAGTAGAAATATTTCAAAAAATAAGCAGCATGGTATTTATGGCTCCATGCTACTTTGTTTTATAACTCAGGGCTACCCCATCTCCAATGGGCAACACTACTGTTTCTAAGCGTGGGTGATTCATTACAGTTTGTAAGTATTGGCGCAAACGATTAACAGCGGTTTTGTTCCTTCTTTTATCAATTTCTCCAGAAACCACCATCCCCCGCATAAAGACATCCTCTGCTATCAATAATCCGCCGGGGCTTAATATTTCAATACATTTTTCCAGAAACTCCAAATATTTACCCTTGGCGGCGTCCATAAAAATCAAATCATAGGGTCCGGTTAAATCAAACACCAATTCTCGGGCATCGCCAAAAATTAATTCTATCTTTTCCGCTACTCCCGCAGCCTTAAAATTTTCTTTAGCGGCGTCATATCTGGGTTTATTAATTTCCATTGTGGTGATCTTGCCACCTTTATTTAGCACCGCTTTGGCCAACCACAAAGTTGAATAGCCAATGGCAGTACCTATTTCCAATACTTTCTTAGATTCATTGGTCAGGGCCAGCCAGTAAAGCAATTGTCCCACTTCGGGTTCCACAATGGGTACAACGTGTTGTTTGGCATAGGTTTCCATCTGTTGAAACAGGCTATTCCTTTTTGGTAGTAAACCCCTAATGTATTTTTCCACCACATCATTTACAATGTCACCCATATTAAACCCCACAATCTCTATTAAATATAAAGTGTTTTTACAATCAATGGTAAATGTTATACTAGTATTACTAGGAGGTGTATAATGAAAGAAATTAACGTTGATTTAACCTGTCCCAATTGTCAACATCAGTTTAGTCTAAACCCCAATGATATTTTGGAAAAGGAAATGATTTGGTGCCCTAAATGTCAATGTACCTTGAGCGAAGAAGAACTCAAAGATTTAAAAATTGCCATTAAGTACATGTCCGACCTAAACTAATCACATTAAATTAGGAAGTCTTAATAATTAAGACTTCCTCTTTATTTCATTAAACATTAGTATTTAACTTGATGTCAAACATTAGTCCTTGGGGATTCTTAATGGCAACAATCTCCCCCTGCTGATACATTTCATCTAAAGCGGCCATAATCTGTTCTTTGCTATAATCCTTGATAAATATATCCACAAAATGCAAATAGTCAATTTCCACTTGGCTGAGATAGAAATCATCGTTAAGGTTTGCTTGGTGCTCTTTTATGTCCATTAATTCTTGTTTAATTAAATCTTTTAACTTTTTAGCATCTGATAGTACCATATCTCTCTCCCCCTCTAGTTTAATTTTAACCCTGCGGCAAGCAATAGACAAGTAGTCTTATTGGAAAGGTTTAAACTGAGAGATGATGCTTTCTGCAACCTGAATGCCGTCCACAGCAGCAGACATAATACCACCTGCATAACCGGGGCCTTCGCCCGCAGGGTATAAGCCACTGATGTTAGTCTGGAATTGTTCATTACGATAAATCTTTACCGGTGATGAGCTTCTGGTTTCAACACCGGTCATTACCGCATCATCCATAGCAAACCCTTTAAGTTTGCTGTCAAAGGCCACTATCGCCTCCTTCATGGTCTGAATAACAAATCCCGGCAGACAATTTTTTAGCTCCGCCAACGTAATTCCTCTGGTATATGATGGCTTTACCCCACCTAAGCTAGCTGAAGGTTTGTCACTGAGAAAATCGCCCACCAGCTGTGCCGGTGCCTGATAATTACCACCACCCAAAGCAAAGGCTTTTTTTTCCCAAATCCTTTGAAATTCTACCCCGGCAAGGGGATGTTCACTGCCATAATCCTCTGGTTTCACGCCCACAAGCAGCGCACTGTTGGCATTCTTTGCATTCCGGGCGTGTTCGCTCATGCCATTGGTAACAACCCCACCATTTTCCGATGCCGCCGCCACCACCACACCGCCGGGGCACATGCAAAAGGTATAAGCAGAGCGGCCGCTGGGAGAGTGATATGATAACTTATAGTCTGCCGCCCCTAACTTGGGATGGTTAGCAAATTTTTTATATTGAGCTCGGTCAATTAACTGCTGGGGATGTTCAATGCGCACCCCTATAGAAAAGGGTTTTTGAGATATGCTAACTCCTTTATCATAGAGCATTTGAAAAGTGTCCCTGGCACTATGGCCAATGGCCAAAACCAATACCTCTGTTTCTATTCTTTCGTTATGATTAACAGTCACTGCTGATACGCGGTTGTGATCAACAATCAGATCGGTAACCTGACTTTTAAACCGTACTTCTCCACCCAAATCTAGAATTTGCTGCCTAATATTTTTAACCACTCCCCTTAAGACATCAGTGCCGATATGAGGTTTGTGGGAATATATAATTTCTTCCGGTGCCCCCGCCAGTACAAATTCTTCTAATACCTTGCGGCAGCGCTTATTCTTAATTAAAGTAGTTAATTTGCCATCTGAAAAGGTACCGGCTCCACCTTCACCAAATTGGACGTTGCAATTAGCATCCAACTCACCGGTATGCCAAAATTGCTGTACCACCTTTGCTCGGGTATCGACGTCAGCTCCCCGCTCAAAAATAATGGGCTTATATCCCCTTTGGGCTAGTATTAGCGCACAAAAAAGCCCGGCAGGGCCGGCGCCCACTATCAACGGACGGTTTTTTAACGGACTGACACCTGGTTTAACGTGTTGGTATTGCAGTTTAGGTGCCACCGAGACATTTTTATCTTTAACTTTTTTAATGATTTGTTCTTCATTTTTCACCTGTACATCAATTGTGTAAACAAAATAAATCATTTCTGATTTTCTAGCATCAATGGACTGTTTAAAAATATGATATTTTATCAAATCTTGTTCTTTTATATGTAATTTTTTAATTATTTGCAGCGAGATATCATTTTCATTGTGATCTATTGGCAGTTTAATGTTAGATATTCTAAGCATGTCTTATCCCTTTCAGAATATGTAGTAAAAGTAAATTATCATGGATAGTTTTTAATGTCAAACTTAGCAAATTTGTAGTAAGATATAGCTCCACATTGTATCTACGCCAGTAAAAGAAAAAAATGTTTTCCCAGTTGAAGCATTAGAGAAATTTAATAAGTAATAAATGTCAGTAAAATGACGTTGACACGTCTTCGTGGTGACTTAATTTTCTGATTATTTATAATATTATAATGGCAATAGGAATAGATTCAAGGAGGGATACCATGAAGAGATTATTAGCGGCCCTTAATCCACTGACCATGATGTTTATCTACTTTGTAGTTGCTCCAATATTAAATGCCATCGATAAGCCCGTTGCTCGAAAAACATATACACTTCAACTACACCCTGAACGTCCAATTTCTTTAAACACTATCCATTAACGATAACATATAATATACCCCTACAAAGGAAAGCAGCAGACCGCTGCTTTCCTTTGTCTTTTAAAGATCTTTTTAAAGTGACAGGCCCGCCAATTGGCGGGCCTAATTTTTATTTCTTATTAGTGCTTTTCCAGATAGTAAATAACGTATGCGCGGTTAACATCTTTATTGATTTCTTTCATAATGGGTGGTCCAACGGAAACTTCGCCAAATAAGTTAAATTCAGATTCCGCATCAAAGTCTTCTTCCTCAGTTACTTTGCGTACATCTACAATGGGGTTTGGATCATGATCTGGCTTGATGTTCAGTGCGAGATATTTTTCCTTAGCTTCTTCAGGGCTGTCCGCAAAAATAATTCTGGTATGGGTTGGATGTTCCATAATTATACCTCCGTTGACATATTTTTTGCCGATTGCCATTATATCACCAAATATTAATAACATCAATATATAAAAGTTACAGGTTGTATTCATAACATTTGGCATGTTGACAAAAAATAACGCCATGAGAAAAATCAGGTTCTTCATCTACGGATTACTAGGTTGGTGTCTGGAGGTATTCTGGACTGGCTTTGAATCAGCATTAAAGGGGGATCCCCGTCTCTCATCACACACATATTTGTGGATGTTCCCCATTTACGGATTGGCAATATTTTTAGAGCCGGTTCATAATGCGATGCGCAGTTATCACTGGTTTTTGCGGGGTGTAGTCTGGATGTTAATAATTTTCACCCTAGAATATTTTACGGGAGGTGCAATTCGCAGCCTTACTGGCTATAGTCCGTGGGATTATTCTGGTAGTTCCCGCTGGGAAATTAATGGTTTAATCCGGTTAGACATGGCGCCCCTTTGGTTTATTACCGGGCTGTTATTTGAACAAATTCATGATTTTTTAACAAACCGCTTATTAATTCGCTAAGGGCGGTTGCAAAACTTTGCAACCGCCCCTTTATATATTGTTAATAACAAAACCCAGGTGCCTTTTGCCTTTGCTTTTTAGATAAAAGGTTAATTGAAAAACCCAGCACCTGCTGCAGGTAGCGAACGACATCTAGTGGCGCAGCGAACCAAAGTTAGCGAAGGAGGTTGTCGGAGGCAGGGTGGCGCATAGGACGTGCGCCACCGGCTGAGAAAGAATAAAGGTTGCTTAGACAACACCAGCCTGGCAATAGTATTTTCTAAAGATATTTGCAACTACCCCTTAAATTATAAGTTTTTTAAGTCACTTAATTTATGATAATTATTTGTTATATGATCTACCATTCTTTGCCAATCTTCATCGTTGCGGGTGGCCTCTATAAGGGCGTTGACCACAAAAGAATCGGTCATTGCTTCCACCATTGATTGTAATTTTATTTCACATTCATCCCGCAACTTACCTTTGACAAAGTAGCGATTTATCTGTTTGATGGCCCAATCAGATAGCACCTGCTCTGGTGTGACAAAGGGTAAAAATTTGTTGGCTTGCTCAGCCAAACGCATCATTTTCCGCTGATCATTCTCGGGGGTCAAATGCCGGATGGTTTTAACCAGTTGCTCCGGCCCTTGGTCTAAAGCTTTGGTTAGCAGTTTGTATTCAAACTTGGTGGCACTTAAAATACCCTTTTCCCTAGCCAACTGGGTCATTTGGCGGAACTTTTCCACTTCCGACAATAAAACCTCTTCATTATCTATTAACGCGTAAGCGGTTAAGTAATCAGAACTCTGAGGTTCGATTTTCATCATCTAACTCCCTCCTTGAGCGCTATCAATAGTCTACCCTCGGGAAGGAATTTCAAACCACTTGCTGGTGGAAAACTTCCCCATTTGCTCTGCTCTAATTACATAATCCTGGTACTGTCTAATCACTCCCGCTTTAATGATTGTCGGCTTGGTCACCGTTTCACCTAAAATCTCCGCCCGAATTAGCAACTCGGCTTCATTTACCCCTAATGCGATTCTCATACCGGTAGAACTACTAAATCGAGGGTTGATTTCGAAAATGTAGGGCAAACCATTTTTTATGCGCAGTTGTAAATTTATTGGTCCGTAGGCCTTTATCGCTTTGGCCACTTGCTCACAGTACTGACAAAGAGCAGCATAGTGGTCTGCCACCGCAACCATAGTCATGCCATCCTTTAGGGTTCTCCTTAATGCTATGCTGGATAATACTTTGCCCTTTGATGCTAAACATACACCCACGGTAAATTCTCCATTGTTTTCAGGCAGGTATTCCTGAATAATATATTGCACTTTACCCTTTATAAAACTACTCAATTGCTGTTCACTGTTGAGAATAGCGATCCCTTCAGAACCCGCCCCGATGCGCGGTTTGGCCACCACAGGGAATCCCACCTTAACTAAGAATGCGTTTAGTAGTGATTTATCCTCTGGCCAACGTATTGTTTCGGGGCAGTGAAACCCTTCGTTTTTTAAGAATTGCACAGTTTGCCACTTATCTTGACATTTTTCAACCACCGATTTAGGGTTAACAAAGACCTTGGCCCCGGTACATGAATTAATGTAATGGCTATTTTGGGCAAAGGTTTCAATTTCATGGGAAGATCCAATAAAAATGCCATCAATCTCTTCCTTTAAACAGATCTCTATAATCTGCTTTAACCACTGATCCCGTTCCTTAACCGATGGTATTAGGTATCCTTGATCTGCCAAATACAGCCCCAAAGTAATTGGATCGGTATCACAACATACAACTTTGCAATTTAACGGGCTCTTGGTCAAGGACTGCACAACAGCCACACCATACAAAGAGCCAGAACCTGTAACTAATACTTTAATTTGTTTCACCACTACACCCCTCCAGTATTTTCCTACTATCAGGGCCACAATTAAATATCAAGTCTACAATGGACAGTTTATCAATAAAATCACCCCACATTTGCGGATACTTAGGGTGGACAAAATTTTGATAGCGCAGTTCGATACCATTTTGGGCAAATGCTTGCTCATCATTGTAGACCTTTGCTCCCTGGCCGGATAAGTACACAACGGCGTTAAGCTTTTTACAAATGTCTATAATGCGATCACTTTTTTTCCCTTGCAAGTTGGGTAGCGCCGACGAAAGAACCAGCGGTGTATGAATATCTAAAATATCGCGTACTAAGTTAATAATTTCCATATTTAAATCAATGAGTTTATGCCACCTTCGGGCATAAATATTTCTAAATTGTTCACGATAATCTTTCCAATATTTTGATCGGGCATAGCAATGTTGCAAAGTTTGAAAATGCCTTTCCGCCCAATTTTGGTCGTTATAGATCAGCACATCTTTAATCAAAACTTTTTTTAATGCCAGCGGTACACTGAGCAACAACGAGCCATTGGCACATTTAATTTTATTGCGATGGGTGATGGACGTTGAAGATAACAACACATCATCGGCAATGACAAACACATCGCAATTGAGCATTTTATGAAAATAACCCAGCCAGGGTAAGTAGTTAGGCTGATGAATAGCAATGATTCTTTTACTCATAATCATTCACTGCCTCTACAATGTAATGCAATTGTTCCGTTGTCAGCCCAGGATGCACCGGTATCGATAGACAATTATTACATAACCGCTCAGCCACTGGCCAGGTCTGCTGATAATTAAATTTCTGTACATACAATTTTTGCCTAGGAATGGCAATGGGATAGTGAATGGCACAGCCAATACCCTTATTAATTAGGTAATTCATAAAATTGTCGCGCTCATCACATTGCACAGTAAATTGATGATAAACGTGCTGAGCTTCCTTGGCCTGATAGGGTAGTATTACTTGGTCATTATTGATATTTTGATAGTAATAGTGGGCATTATCTATTCTCTTTTTATTAAATCCATCAAGTTTTTTCAACTGTACCAAACCAATGGCGGCATGTAAGTTGGTCATGCGAAAATTATAGCCCAACATGTCATGATAATACCGCTTAGATTGTCCGTGATTTATTAGCATCCTCACTCGGCGGGCAACCTCTTCATTGTTAGTGGTTACCATTCCACCTTCACCACAGGTCATGTTTTTAGTGGGATAAAAGCTAAAAGCAGCCACATCGCCAAAGGTCCCAACCCTTTGTCCCTGATAAACTGCTCCATGGGCTTGCGCACAATCTTCAATCAGCAATAAATTGTTGGCTTTAGCCAATCTACAAATGGTTTCCATTTCAGCCGGTTGACCAAATATGTGTACCACTAAAATAGCCTTGGCATCGGGATGTTCTTTAATAGTTTCCGCCAGTGCCGCTGGAGAAATGTTGTAGGTCAATGGATCGATGTCCACAAATATTGGGGTAGCCCCACAATATAAAATGGCATTGGCAGAAGCCACAAAGGAAAAGGGAGTGGTTAATACTTTATCTCCCTTGCTAATTTGCAATGCGTCCAAGGCAGCGTGAAGAGCGGTGGTGCCCGAAGAAGTGGCCACTGCATACCTTATGTTCAGGTAATCTGCAAAGCTGTCTTGAAACTGCTCAACCCATTTACCCGAAGCTAACATTTTACTGTTTAATACTTTGATAATTTCCTGTTGTTCTTCTATACCAAGTTGCGGTTCAACAATTGGAATCATCTGTTTCCCTCTTCCCAATTTTTAGTGATTTTTTTAATCAATTGATTATTCAGCTGGTGTCCACTGCGGAAGGCAATAAACTTACCTTTCAGTGGACAGCCAACTGTACTGAGGTCGCCCAACAAATCGACCAATTTATGTCTAGCCGGTTCGTTAGGCCACCTCAATCCTACCAATTTGCCTGGAGAAAAAACCAGCACCGAGTCCATGCCCTTACCGATTAGCTTAGCAACTTGTTGATATTCCCCGGCTGTAATGTAGGAACGGGCGTCGGCAAGCTGGTTGATAAATACCTCTGGTACAATTGAATATTGTGCCATTTGTCCAGGCAATGAACCATCAGGGTATTCCAAAATATAAATTAATTCCAAATTATCCGCCGGCAAAGCAGCAATAAACTTTTCATAGCGCTGTCCTCCACTGTAAAATTGATCGACAATTAGACAGGGGGATTTAACTTGGAAATATTTCTTTGGGGCCGACAATTCCTTAATGCCGGCACTTAAAATTTTTTCAGTGAAATCTTTACAGCTATAGCCATCCACCACTGGAATACTGGGGTTATCTAGGCGAATGATGATGTTGTCTATCCCCAAACCCGCGATGGTGGCCAATATATGCTCAGTATGGTCCACCCTCACTCCATTTTCTTGGAGTGAAGTCCACCTACTCTCCACCAAACAATTATTGGCATTACAGCGCACTTGGGGGTTACCGGGTAAGTCATTCCGAACAAATACAATGCCACTGTTTATTTCAGCCGGTGCCAACTGCATATTGACTATAGCTTTACCGGTGATATCAATTCCCTGACAGCAAACGCTGCGGTTAATAGTGGTCTGCATCATTTTACTTCCCGCCCAAAACATTTAAAATTGTCGCCGCTCGATCTCGATAAGTGTGTTTATCTATCACCAGCTGACGGCCTTGATAAGCAATTTTTTGGCGTTTGCCAGCGTGTTTTAAATAATAGTCAACCATCTCTAGCGTTTGTTGTTCCGACCCAGATACCGCCAAATGTTTGTCGGGAGTAAAGTACTTTCTAATCCCCTCAGTGTCTGGAGCCAACATAAATCCACCGGCTCCCATAATCTCAAAGGTTCGCGAATTAAGTTCATCAACCCGGTTTTGGATGCCCAGCACTATTTTGGCTGAACTATAGACTGCATTGGTTTCTTCATAGGGCAGTTTACCCTGCAGATACTTTGAGGGCACTGTAAAACCCAATACACATTCATGTTGCTCATCCCAGCGTTTACCCCAAACTTTGATGTTGTAACCGTTTTTTACCAAGGGTTTCATTAAAATATTTACTGCTTTTTTTCTAAAACCACTCCAGGTTATGCCTGCTGTGGCCACCACCGCTATATCACAACGGTATTCTTCCTTTGGTGCCACTGGCTGATGATATTGGGGGTTACAGGCCCACGGCAGGTATGCTGATATAAATCCTTTTTGTCGATACATATCCACAGAATCCGGATCAATGGTAAATATGTGCGTCGGTTTGGCCATTTCAACAAAGGGCAGTGACCACTCCTCAGTCCATCTGGGGTCCTCGGTGGCCCAGTAACAATGTGTTAAACGATGATCCTCGGTAAAATTGCCAATCAGTTTCAGATTTTCTTTACTGTGCAATTTCCCCCAACCACATGTAAATATTACATCGGGCTTGAACAAGTGGTAAATCAGCTTTAATTCCTCTTTATTGACACTGGCTTGCACCATGACATCACAGCCTAATTCTCTAAAGCCATCGGGTAAACCATGAACATATTGCGGATCATCTTCTAAAAAAAGTATTCGCATGTATACTACCTCCATCTATGACAAATTTAATCGGTAGGTTTCGCGCAAAACACCTCGGCCACCAAAACCTTCTTTAAAATTAATCAATCCACTGTTGAGAACCTTACCACCCTGTTCGGTGGATATACCCCAATCAAGGTAGGTGAAGTTGCGTTCTTTGCCCCATTTAATTAAATAATCAAACACTAAATTTAGCGGTCGCACTGACTGATAATGCTCGTCGTGGGCAATATAAAAACAATTAATTACCCGTTCGTTTAGTATAAAAACCACCGTGCCGGCAATAAGTTTGTTATTCTGGTAAGCAGCAAAAATTTTTATTTTATCTTTAAACCTTTTCATTAAGTCAACAATTTCTTCATAACTATGGGTAGGTTTGGTACTGTGCCGGAGTTTTAAATTTTTTGTTAACACCTGCCAGTAACCGTCAATGTCTGGGGTTTCTTTGACTTCAACTTGATTTTTAACCGCTTTGCGAATGTTTCTTAAGGTTGAACTGTCTGCCTTTTTGTCATGGTAAAAGGGCAATGGTATGGCGGTGGCCAGTTCAGTGTTTATTATTTTAAAACCGTGGTGGCGGAGCGCAAAGTCAATTTCATCACAGGGCCATTTGTGATAAATGCGCGGCACCATTTTGAGCTGAATGGCATCAATTTTTTCTGCTTGGGCATATTTTTTAATGCTACCTACTATCTCGGTAACACAACTGGATTTGACATTATGACCAACAATTATTCCTCCATGGGATGCTCCGGGATGAGAAAGTAATATTTTGTGGTCATTTTCTTTCCTTATGGCAGCGGGCAGAACTGCCAACAAATGCTCCTTACGGTTAAACACTAATAATGACTGATCTTGAAAACGATCTGCAGGATGATAGTTTAAAAAAGCACGTTTCTGCATAAAAGTGCCATTTCTTGAATCTTGCACAAAACGATCCCAAAGCGAAGAAAAGTCTTCAGTGTAAACCTTTATTTTCATTTCAGTTCTCCCTTATAAATAAATAGTTCTCTGCTTGATGATTGAAAATATAATGGTCTCCATCAGTCTCATTACCTGCAAAGCATTTTCAGGACCTGAACGGGCTGGTGCATTGTTACGTACGCAGTTTATAAAGTGTGCACATTGACTGGATAAAGGTTCCTTCTCCTCAATTACCTGCGGCCTTATTTTCCCATCAGATATTAGTGTTAGCTTTCTGTTTTGCTCTGCAGTGTCATCAAAAATTGCCTTGCCATTGGTACCGATCAAACTAATATTTCTGGTTTTTTTATGATAATGCCAATTGGCGTGAATATGTGCCAGAGCATTATCAGCGAAACCAATATCTATGGACACTATTCCCATGGGCAATTCTGTACCCATGCTAATTCCATGGGCTGAAACCCATTGGGGTTGTTGTTCAAACAAATACAGTAACACCGCTAAATCGTGCACTGATAAATCGCCTAAAACATCTATATCTTGACGATATATGTTAAAATTTGTACGTTCAAAGGTAACGTATTTGATATCACCAAAAATGCCCTTATCTATAAAACTCTTCATTGCCTCTACAGCTGGGTGATATAGCATTAAGTGCCCAGTCATCATCACTTGACCGGTTTGTTTAGCGATATTGGCCAACTTAACGGTTTCGGCCACGTCACTGGCGATTGGTTTTTCTATCAGCACTGCTTTGCCGTTAGTCATACAGTTAGCTGCTATTTCAAAATGTGATAATGGGGGGGTTGCTATAATTACGGCAGCCACTTCTGAATCGCTAAGGGCTATCCGGTAATCCTCAACCACTTTTACGTTGGGAAAGTTTAAAGTTACTCTTTGCCTTGCTTCTTCACTTAAATCGCAGACATACAACAATCTGGCATCTGGCAGGGCATCAAGGGTCTTTAAATAGTTTTTCCCCCATTTTCCACAGCCGATTAAGGCTATACCAGTCATTTAAATCACCGCTTATATTTAGACTTTTTGTAGTATATTTCCGTAATATGCAAAAGGTTCTATGGAATGTAATAAATTCCAAAAATTAGTATTCAATCACAACATAAAATTTATGAATATTCTGGGAAATGTTACATTAGATATAGTGAAGGGAGTGTTAGTATATGGCTAATGGTAAAAAACGAAGAAAACAAAAAAAGCGTAAAAAATTAAAGACAGACCGTTCTATACCTTGTTCAAATGGTAAAGTTAAAATAATAACTGTTAACAGTTCAATTAGTGATAATTTAGCCCCGGCTATTTTGGCACCGGCATACAAAAACTTTAGATATAAACGTGTAATAAAATCAAAAAATACTACCTTTTTTCCCCCTTCCTGCATCACATCTCACAGCAGCACTCCGTATCGAGCAACTGATCAACAGCAATCGAATATCAGGTACCACCGTCCACCAGTGATTAAAACTATCGATAATTTTGACGGTGGACCCGTTAAAACAATAGGCCGGCGCAAATTCACTAGTGACAACACGGTGGTTTTACCGACCAGTTGTTTGCACGCCCACCAAGTTAAAGATGCTGCTAAAATATTTAATTGTACATACCCTAAACCGCCAGTGTTAGAAAAGGTGCCAGACATCACTACACCCACTAATTACAACCGCAATAGAAAAAGATGGGTTGCAACTGCCAGCACCCCCATTGTGCCATTGAGTTGTACCACAAAATTAATATCAGTTGTAAAAACCTTGCAGCCTCAACCACAGAAAAAGTTATGGTATCCGCCACCGCAAGAATACAGACCCAGCCCTACCATCATCGGGCCAGAGCGCAAGGGCAAACGTCACTATAAAAGGTATGGTGACAATAATGTCATTGTTAGTAATGATTGCATCATTCAACCTAAACCAATAGGCAAAGCTCGTTCATATGACTGGCGGAATGCCTTTCCTAAACCAATTGCTCTAGAAAAGGTTGCAGAGATTCTGGGGCCAGAAATTAAAATTCGTGCTAAAAAGCGTTATCATAATGGTAATAGTTTTGTACCAGCCAGTTGCATTATTGTGCCAGAGAATGTGTCCGATGATGAAGCCACAAAGCCAAGGGAGGAGGCAGAGGCAATGGCATTAGCAGCAGAAACGCCAACCACCGATACTGATAGTAACCTTTATCTTCTGGCAGTGGCAGTAATTGTTGCGCTGGTTATGTTTGCCATAGTGATTAGCCGTTAAAAACAAAAAAGTCTGGTGTCTTCTAAGTAACCTTTGTTCGTTCTCAACCGGTGGCGCACGTCCTATGCGCCACCATTTTCGTTATTAAAAATCGAGTAGGAGGGAGTGATTAACTCCCGTCCTCTTACACCACCGTACGTACCGTTCGGGACTTTCATCCTATAGATAACGTCCATGCCGGGCGCACATACGTAAAGGGGCTGTTGCAAAGTTTTGCAACAGCCCCTTTTGTATACCAGTTGTAAGCGCCGACAGAAGTCTAGCTCCCACTCTGTTTTTCTTCAGAAATAATTTCAATCACTAATAATATACCCTCAGATATTTTGATGCGGGCTTGATTAGAGGTTAGCTGATTACTGACACCAAAGGGATTACCCACCGCAAAGGTACCGTTATGTAGTTCCCATTTTAACCCTTGGGTGTATACTCCCTTTACCTTTTCTGTTAGAGGTATTAAAGATACTATCTGACCAGGCACTCCATTTATTTCTGTGGCCAATTGGGGTGTAACCAAATAAAGGCGGTGATGTTCATCTACTATTTTTACCTGGGTTGCCAATTGGGCGGCTTTAATAAGCAAATGAATATTTGCCAGGGTATGATCTAATCTACCTCCGGTGGCCCCTAACAATATCATTTCTTTAAACCCCAGTTTTATCCCCTGCCTAATGGCCAGTTCGGTATCCACCTCATCCTTTTCACTGGGATAACGAATTATTTCAATATCCTTATTCTTAAAATAATCTAATATTGCCGGATTTAAAGAATCCATATCCCCAATGATGACATCAGGAATAACTTTCATTCTGTAAGCATGCCTGGCACCGCCATCGGCACAGATAATATAATCAGCCTGTAATGTTACTTTCTTTAGTTCTTGATAATTATTAATTTCTCCACCTGCAAGTATTACTAGCACAACTATTCACCTTCTCAAAGGAATTTAGCTTATCAAACATTATATTACCATGTTTTTGCTTTCCATAATGAGGTTGTTATAAATATTAAAATTTATTGAGAAGGTGTTAACGGTAGTTTGCTTATGCTCTCAACTCTTCATCATTAATGGTTCTGGCAATTTTTCCACCCTTAATGGCGTCCTCGTACTCAATCTCATCGGCAAATTTTTCACCTATTAGGCTTTCCACCTCCACTCCACAAACATCAGCAATGAAGTTGATGGCGTCCCAATCGGGATAAAACTCTCCCCGCTCTAATCTTTTTACCCATTTTGTAGTTTCTCCTATTTTAATGGCCAAGTCTTTGCTGGTAAATTCCATACCACTTTTCTTGGAACGGTATCTTCTTGCATTTTTTACATTATTGCCAAGTTCTTTTGTACTATACATTTTCTTGCCCTCCTTCCACTTATATTATTTTCAATATATTGACGCTCAATGTCTGGTATCTTTTGATAGATAGAACTGCGAAAGTTGCTACTTAAAGATTTGATGGGTATAATATTAATATCTGGAATGAGGTGTTATAAATGGCAGCTAATTCACCAATTGGTATTTTCGATTCTGGCGTTGGCGGTTTATCAATAGCCAAGGAGATTCGAAAACTGTTGCCCCATGAAGACTTGTTATACTTTGCTGATTCAGCCTATTGTCCCTATGGTGAAAAGTTACCAACCATAATTAAGGACAGGGTATTTGCAATCTGCGATTTTTTAATTTCTAAAGGTGCTAAAATGTTGGTGGTGGCCTGTAATACCGCCTCTATTGTTTCGCTGGACGACATCCGTAGTTATTATAAAATACCAGTCATTGGTGTTGAGCCGGCGGTTAAACCAGCGGTGGCAGCCACAAAGACAGGCACCATTGGTGTATTGGCAACCGGTGTAACTCTATCGGGAGATCGCTTTTCTTCTTTGGTAAAACGCTATGGTGATCAAGCCACTGTGGTAACCCAACCCTGCCCTGGTCTGGTGGAGTTGGTTGAAAAGGGGCAAACAATTGGCCCAGAAACCGAAGCGATGCTCACCAACTATTTGCAGCCACTTTTAAACAATAATGCAGACACCATAGTGTTGGGGTGCACCCATTACCCATTTCTGCGTCCATTAATTCATAAACTGGTGGGGAATGATATTACCGTTATTGACACCGGCGAAGCGGTGGCCCGGCAAACTAAAAGAATGCTGGTGAACAATGATTTACAAAATGATCAAACCAATGACGGTCAGGAAACGATATTTACCAGTGGCAATGTAGAATCTGTTCAACCAGTTGTGCGGCTATTATGGAACAAGCCCTCATTAGAGGTGAAATACATAGAAACTGGAGGAGTTGCCAATGCGGTTAATAGATAGTCACATTCATGTTACTACTTTGCCCTATGAAGGACTACAAGCAATGGCTGAAGGTGGTATTAAAAAGGCCATCAGCTGTGCAGTGGTAGCGGGAGCGCAGCATGCCGAAAGTTATTTTGACCATTTTAGACAAAACTATAATTTTTACCGTAACCTTTGGCAAAAAGCAGGCGTTGATTTGTATACCGCCATTGCAGTACACCCGGCTGGTATTCCTAAAGATTGGATAAGGGTAATTGACAAAATGCCCGAGTTCCTAGAAGAGCCATCGGTGGTGGCCGTTGGTGAAATCGGTATGAATAACTTCACCCAGCTAGAAAAGGACGTGTTTAAGGCTCAATTGGAAGTGGCCAAAGCCCACAATAAACCATGCATTGTACATACCCCCTTCCAAGACCGTGAAAAAATGGTGGACTTGTACTTTGAAATGGCGCAACAGGTAGGTATACCGGCTAACCTTTTAATTGTTGATCATGCTATGTTAGATATCATGGATCAAATTAATGATTTTGGTGCCATCCCGGGAATAACCATTCGCAAACAGCATGTTACACCAGAGGCACTGTATGAAAACTTAGACCAGTACGCCCACGGAATGCTCAACTCTGATTACAGTAATTTTTTTGAAAATGATGCCACAGGAGTAATTAAAGCGGTAAAATACCTCCAAGAGAAGAATGTAGATAACAAAATCATCGAAAATCTTGCCTATAACAAAGCAGCGGCGGTCTTTGGTATCCAATAACTAAAAAGGGGTTGTTGCAAAGTTTTGCAACAACCCCTTTATTCATTAACTATTTTGGTATCTTGCCAATATACTTCAATTACATCTCCTTGGTTAAGGGGTTGTGTGTACTCCACCGGTTCACCGTTACACTTTAAAGTAACCACCCCTTGACCACCGGTTAAATTAAAATCTACGAAATTGAATATGTCCACAAATACCGGCTCCTTAACGTCTACTAATGTGATCTTTTCACCATTAAAAACAACTGTTATCCATTGCTCTTTACCGGTGTTATTAATTAATATTTGTTGATCTTGGTTTACAATTTTTATTTCATCGCCACAATTAATAACATAATCCGGTTCTGCATGCAAGCCGTTAACGGTAACATTACATTGATTCATCTTACAGCCGCGGCTACTTAACAACTCTGCCAATGTTAACCTGGCATCTTTCCCCGGTATCGCGCTGGTAATATCAATAACATCCCCATTCTTTATTATTGTCTGCATGGTGGCCGGTTGTTCATTTACTATAATTTGCGCCGGTTGGCCCAGCTCGCCGTAAAGGGTTTTGGACTGGCCATTTAATTTAAAGGTTAAATCTTTGCCATTGTGCACAATTAAATTTCTGGGATTATAAGAAATTAGGCCCAAGGCGTGGGCCACCGTTAAGTCCTTGGCATTCAACAAACTGTAATCTTTATTATTAATGGTGATGGAAATAAAATCATAACCAATCTTCTTAAAGGCGATATTGGCTATTCCCAAAACAGTTACTCCATCAGGGCCACTAATGGGATCTTTTTTTATTTTCACCACATTGTTTAACATGTCTCGGCCCCTTACCGCCACCCGTACCGGAGGTAGTTGCAAGCGTTCAGCTAACATTTCATTAAGTTTAGGTATTTGAGAACCTCCACCGATACAAAAAACTGTTTTTGGTGATTTATTTCCATTTAAGCTGATGATCTCCCGGGCAATTTTATCAATTAATTGACTGAGTATCGGATCTATCATATCTATAATACTTTGGGAAGAAACGGTAGTTTCAATTCCCAGGATATCTGTATAAGTAATTTTCTTTTTGGTTAGCTGCCTTTTAATGTTTTCAGCGGTGTTAAAGTCTACCAAACAGGCATCCACAATGGCCTCGGTAATTTCATCCCCTGCCACTGGCACCATCCCATAGGCAGTAATGCTGCCGTCACTGGTGATGGCAATGTCCGATGTTCCTGCACCAATATCAACTAAAGCCAAATTTAACATTCTTATCTCTTCGGGAATGACAATATCTATGGCTGCAATTGGTTCCAAAGTAAGGTTAATCGGTTCTAGCTCTGCCCGATGCAACACAGCATATAGACTGTTTATCACCGAATCAGGTAAAAAAGTAGCCAACACTTCAATACCGATATTTTTCCCGCGATGTCCAATTAAGTTGCTGATTGGGAAATTGTTCAAATAATAGCATACCACTGAATAGCCCACACAATAAAAATTGTCCGCACCACTAAGTTCTGCCATCAACTGCTGATGAGCAGTCTGTAGCGCAGTCATTTCTAAACCATGAATATGGGTGCTATCCACCTCGATATTTTCGTCTATATCCATGCCCACCTGACAGCGTTTTGTTTTTAACGAACGTCCGGCAGCGGCAATGGCCACTTTATCTAACTTGCATTTCAGTTTCTTTTCTAATTTTAATTTAACCTCAGATACCCCGCTGGCCACTTTAGGAATATCATGGATTTGTCCATCATACATAGACCGACATTCATGTTCTAACATACATTGAGCTTTAATTTTTAATTTATCGCCATCTATTTGCTCTGCCACAACCCCAATGATGCTACGGGTACCCACATCTAAAGCAAAAATCAAGTTATTACTGCCCATTCCAACACTTCCCACGAATATACATTTCTGTTATTTTGTTTCGACATACTGCGTTTTTTCCCTTTTTTTATACAAACTATTATCAAAGATTGAATTGAATTAACTGCTAAATTTTTTTGCAATTGCCAACTAATCTGCTATTGACTTCAGCTCTTTAGTTAGTTAAACTGTTAGAGAAATGATTGTTAAATGGAATTTAAAAGGGGATGGAAAGATGAGTAGAACTAAGTACTTAGTACTAACGCTGCTGGTAATTGGTTTGGCACTATTTGCAGTTGGTTGTGGGGGCGGCGAAAAACCAGCAACCAATGAACAAGCAGCCACAGAAAAAACCACTTGGGAACAAATTCAAGAAAAGGGTGTTATGGTTGTAGGCTTGGATGATACCTTCAGACCGATGGGTTTCCGGGATGAAAACAATGAACTGGTTGGTTTTGATATTGACATGGGTAAAGAATTGGAAAAACGTTTAGGTATTAAAATTGAATGGATGCCCACCGAGTGGGAAGGCGTTACCGGTTCTTTAAATGCTAAAAAATTTGATGCCATTATCAATGGCATGAGCATCACCGAAGATCGGAAAAAGGCAATTGCTTTCTCTATACCCTATGTAAACGCCAGCATCGGTATGGCTGTGACCAAGGATAACGAAGAAATTAAAACCGCTGCCGATTTAGAAGGCAAAGTTATTGCCACTCAATCGGGTAGTTCAGGATACGAAGCTTGTAAAAAACTTGTTGAAGATGGTATACTGGCAGAGGAAAATGTCAAAATGTATGCTCAATACCCAGAAGCTTTTCAGGACTTAGAAATTGGTCGGGTAGAGGCCATTGTTGTTGACGTAACTACCGCCGAAGATTATGTTAGTAAAAAGCCTGATAACTACAAAATAGTTGAAGAGCCTTTGGTTGCAGACCTTTATGCCATTGGTTTGCGCAAAGACGATACTGATTTAAAAGAAGTACTGGACAATACATTAAGAGAAATGATGGCCGACGGAACCTTGGCAGAAATATCTAAAAAGTGGTTTGACGGCAAAGACATGATAGCACAACCGGAATAATTATGGGGCGCGAATTTTTCGCGCCCTAATAAGCTTTATACTAATGGATGGGGTGTAAAAAACGATGACATTTGGCCCAATTGATATTGAATTCTTATTAACAATCGTACCACTTTTAATTAAACAAGGAGCAGTTATTACTTTAGAACTGACGTTAGCAGCAATATTTTTTGGAACAATAATTGGATTGTTTATCGCTCTGCTAAAAATATCACGCTTTAAACCACTGGCAATGATTGGTGCCCTTTACACCTGGGTTATCCGCGGCATTCCCCTGTTGGTACAGCTATATATATTATATTTCGGGTTACCGAGCATTGGCATTGAGCTCAGCGCCAAAACCGCAGCTATTACGGGTTTAAGCATTTGTGGTGGCGCCTACATCGCTGAAATTATTCGGGCCGGTATTCAATCAATTGACAAAGGTCAAATGGAAGCCGCACTGTCATTAGGTATGTCCTATGGTCAAGCGATGCGGCGGGTGATTTTACCCCAGACCTATCGTCGCTTACTCCCCCCCATGAGCAACGAGTTTATTGCTTTAATGAAGGACACCTCATTGGTTTCAGTTATTTCGATGGTGGAATTACTGCGCACAGGGCAGCTGCTGAATACCACTTATTTTAGGTCAATGGAAATTTACATCACTGTGGGTTTAATCTATCTAGCTATGACAACCATCTTTATTTATATATTTAATAGTCTGGAAAAACGTTTGTCTGTTTCCGATGGTAATTAATGGGGTGAATTGGTAATGATAGTAGCAGAAAACATATATAAAAGCTTTGGTAAACTACAGGTCTTAAAGGATGTTAGCCTCACTGTTAACAAAGGTGAAGTGGTGGTAATAATTGGCCCCAGTGGTTCGGGCAAAAGTACTTTTTTACGTTGCCTTAACTATTTAGAAACGATAGACAGCGGTTATATTACTATAGAAGGACAGCCGGTGGGAAAGGTTAAGCTGGCCGATGGGCGCATTGTGGATGACAGCAGAAAAAATATTTATCGCTTGCGCAGTCAAATTGGCATGGTATTTCAGCGATTTAATCTTTTCCCCCATCAGACAGTGCTACAGAATGTTATTGAAGGGCCTATGACTGTTTTTAAAACCCCGCTAAAGGAAGCCAGCGCCAGGGCGGAAGAGTTGTTAGCCAAGGTGGGCCTAGCGGATAAAACTAAATGTTATCCTGCCCAACTTTCCGGCGGTCAACAACAGCGTGTGGCCATTGCTAGGGCACTGGCCATGCAACCTAAGGCAATGCTGTTTGATGAACCCACCAGCGCACTGGACCCGGAACTGGTGGGCGAGGTATTGGCGGTAATTAAAGACTTAGCCCGGGATGGCATGACAATGGTGGTGGTAACCCATGAAATGAGCTTTGCTCGCGAAGTGGCTGATCGGGTAATCTTTATGGATGATGGCCGAATCGTGGAAGAGGCTACGCCCCAAGAGATTTTTACCAACCCACGTAATCCGCGAACCAGAGAATTTTTGAGCAAAATACTTTAACCAGAGGCTTTGGTTCCTCTGGTTTATTTTTTGCGTTAGTGCGTATAATGCTGGTGGCTTTTGCCTGGTTTTATGTATATTTTTTGGGTTGAGATATGGGTTACGGTAAAACCCTGCCCCTGTTGCACCGCTCACTTAGGGATAGTTTCGCAGACCGAACTAACGCTCATCCAGCCAGCTCCGGCAGGGTTTTTAATTAACCTTTATTTTGGAAGCAAGGGCAAAAACCACCTGGATAAAGGGTTTTAGAAAACCAAACTTTAGAACACGTATTATGTAAACTAACAAAGGAATCCCAGCGAACGGCACAAAATCACTAGCTTTTTAACCGCACCTCTAACTTAGCCCTCTCCTCCTCATAGCCCGGTTTACCCAGCAGTGCAAACATATTTCTTTTATAAGCTTCAACACCAGGTTGATCAAAGGGATTGACTCCCAACAGGTAGCCACTAATGCCACAGGCCTTTTCAAAGAAGTAGACTAGGTTGCCATAGTAGTATTCGTTTATTTGTGGTACCGAAACAATTAAATTGGGCACTCCTCCATCTGTATGGGCCAACAACGTCCCTTCAAAGGCTTTTTTATTAACATAATCCATGGTTTTCCCAGCCAAAAAATTTAACCCGTCAATATTATTTTGCTCTGGCTTAATTTCGATATCTACAGCTGGCTTATCCACATGGATTACCGTTTCAAAGATATTTCTTAGGCCATCCTGTACATATTGCCCCATAGAATGTAAATCCGTTGAGAAATGCAGCGCTGCGGGAAAAATCCCTTTATGGTCTTTACCCTCACTTTCGCCAAATAACTGCTTCCACCACTCGGTAAAGTAGTGCAGCGAGGGTTCATAATTTACCAGCAGCTCGGTGGTCTTGCCTTTACGATATAGGACATTTCTCACCGCTGCATACTGGTAAGCGGAATTTTCATTGAGGTCGGGATTATCATATAAATGGACGGCTGCGGCGGCCCCGGCCATAATTTGATCAATATCCGCTCCACTGGCTGCTATGGGCAATAGGCCCACTGGCGTCAATACTGAGTATCTACCTCCCACATCATCGGGGATGACAAAAGTTTCATAACCTTCTTCATCAGCTAGTTTTTTCAATGCTCCCCTTTGTTTATCTGTGGTGACGTAAATTCTCTTTTTGGCGCCCTCTTTGCCGTATTTCTTTTCTAAGTACTCTCTAAAAATACTAAAGGCTATGGCCGGTTCGGTGGTGGTGCCAGACTTGGATATTACATTAATGCAGATGTCTTTATCCGCCAATACCTCTAATAAATGTTTCATATACACCGGACTAATGTTATTACCAACAAAAAATATTTGCGGTGTCAGTCGGCTGTCCTTGGGCAACAGGTTATAGAAGGAATGTCCCAACAACTCAATGGCCGCCCGGGCACCCAAGTATGAACCGCCAATGCCGATCACCACCAAGGCATCACAATCTGATTTAATGCGGGCGGCTGCCACTTTAATTCTGGCAAATTCCTCCCGGTTGTATTCCAATGGTAAGTTTACCCAACCAACATATTCACTGCCCTGACCAGACTTACTGTGCAACATCCCATGGGCAAGGTTTACAAACTGCTGTTGGTATTGAACTTCACGATGGCTGATAAATGCCGATGCTTTAGAATAATCAAATTTTATTTCTTGCACCATGCTCCCCCTCCTTTGGTCACTACACTATATGTAAATATGTATCTACTTTAAATAATTAATACCTTTTTGTTGAGTGTAGAATCATCATAACCTATTTGTGGGTACTTATCAATTATTTACCAAAAATTAAAAAACCATTAAGCCAAGGATTATAAAATTCTATCTTTGGCTTAATGAGTTTTTATCACTTTTATGTTAAAATACTTTATGTGCATTCTTGAAAGGAGTGACTTTCTATGAACAGCAAGAACAAAATCGAACTTAACACTCCCTACGAGGTTGGCGACCTAGTTGTCTATCTAGTTGACTGGGATTTAGCATATGTGACAGATTATGATTGCCGTTATGAATTAACAGCCACCACTACCACTTGTGATTGCTGCACATTCGCGTTTCGCTCTCGATTAAATCCAGACTTTAAGTGTCGCCACATACTGGCATTAAGAAAAGTCCTTGGCTTAGATTAGCCAAGGACTTATTTTATGTTACCACGCCAAGCTGTCTATGTTCTTCAATCACCCTAAGCAAACTGCGTTCAAATTGTTCATCATCTGCCGCAGCCCTTTTTCGCGGTCCCTTTGTCCTGCCACCAGATCTGCGCAGTTTAGCCTTTACTTCCCGTTCTTCCAATAGAAAATCGATATTATCCTGCCGGAACACTTTACCCCCAGGGGACAGGGCCGCTGCTCCTTTGCCTAAAATCATCGCAGCTAACCCCCAGTCCTGGGTAATGACAATATCCCCTTTGACAGTTATGTTAACTATTTTTATATCCGCCTCTTGGGAGGCATTTCCCACTATGATGTGGTTTGTTGACTTTACCTGATGGTTAAAGTTAGCCACTGTCCACAACTCAATTTGATTTAGGTCAGCTTGTTTTTTACAAATTGCTAAAACACCTTTCGGGCAAGCATCGGCATCAACAATTATTTTCATATCATTCACCTGACGGTCAACCTTTTATGCTGACTGGCTTGCTTTTTTGGCCTTTACCCGATCCTGTTTGTTTAGATATCTTTTACGCAACCGCAAACTTGTTGGTGTTACTTCTAACAATTCATCATCACTTAAAAATTCTAACGATTCTTCCAAACTTAGTTTTTGGGGCTCTTCCAAGCGCAAAGCATCATCGGACCCACTGGCCCGGGTGTTGGTCAAGTGCTTTTTCTTACACACATTAACTTCTAAATCCTGTTCTCTGGAGTTTTGTCCCACAATCATACCTTGATAAGCCTTGGTACCAGCTGTAACAAATAACTTGCCACGCTCCTGGGCTTGATACAGGCCATATTGAGTGGTTTCCCCTGTTTCCGATGCAATCAATACACCTTGCCGCCGACTGGTTATCTCCCCTTTAAAGGGTTCGTAACTATGAAAAACATGGTTCATCACTGCATGACCACGGGTCTCAGTTAACAAAAGCGTCCGGAAACCAATCAGACCCCTAGAGGGAACCTTAAACTCTAAGCGCATTTGATTGCCGCCAATATTACTCATGTTTTGCATTTCGCCCCGGCGGTAACCCAATATCTCCATCACCGGTCCCATTTTATCTTCTGGTATATCCACAAAAAGTAGTTCCATTGGCTCTAATAATTTACCATTTTCATCCCTTTTGTAAATAACCTCTGGCTTAGAAACAGCCAGTTCGTAGCCTTCCCGGCGCATTGTTTCTATCAGAATGGAAAGGTGCAATTCCCCGCGACCGGAAACTTCAAAAGAATCTGGGCTATCGGTGTCTTCAACTCTCAAACTAACATCTTTCTCCATCTCTTTATAAAGTCTGGCCCGAAGTTCACGGGAAGTTAAAAATTTACCTTCGTTACCGGCAAAGGGACTATTATTAACCATAAAGTTCATTTTTAAGGTGGGCTCATCAATTGTAATGGGTGGCAGTTGTTCTGGTTGGTCTTTATCCGCCACTGTGTCACCAATTCTCACATCCTCCATACCAGCAAAGGTAACGATCTCACCACAACCTGCCTCTGACACTTCAACCCTTTGCAACCCCTCAAACACATAAAGCTTGCCCACACGGTTGGGGGTAATGGTGCCATCATGATGAATTAAAGCCACCGCCTGACCATACTTAATGCTTCCTCTGTTAACCCGACCAAGCACCATGCGACCTTGATAAGGATCATATTCAGTATTATTAACTAGTAACTGTAGTGGACCATCAGCATCACCTTCGGGGGCAGGCACATGGTTAACTATTGTCTCATAAAGCGGTCTTAAATCTGCACCGGGTTTACTCAAATCTGTCGTGGCCACACCATTTTTTGCTGAAGCGTACACCACAGGAAAGTCTAATTGTTGATCAGAAGCATCCAGTTCGATAAACAGCTCCAGTACCTCGTCTAAAACACTTTCTACCCGAGCATCTGGCCTGTCTATCTTGTTAACCACTACAATTGGCTGCAAGTTAAGTTCTAAAGCTTTGCGCAAAACAAATCTGGTTTGTGGCATCGGACCTTCAAAGGAATCTACCAACAGCACCACACCATCAACCATTTTCAATACCCGCTCCACTTCGCCACCAAAGTCAGAGTGACCGGGAGTATCCACTATGTTGATTTTTGTATTATGATATTGTACCGAAGTGTTTTTTGCTAAAATGGTAATACCCCGCTCACGTTCCAAGTCGTTGGAGTCCATCACTCTTTCTTCTACATGCTGGTTTTCTCTAAAAATTCCGCTCTGTTTTAACATCCCATCCACCAAGGTGGTTTTACCATGGTCTACGTGGGCTATAATTGCTATATTCCGTATGTCTAGGTTATTCACTATGTGTCCTCCTTAATAATAGGCAAATACAAAAGTACATTATAGTATATCAAAATTTAGAGTATACTGGCAAGTATTTTATGTTAAGCGTGTTAGTGCAGCATAAAAATGACACCAACCTTTAGTAAATGATTGGTGTCATTTTTCCCATGTCTTACTTGACAGGGGCAATTCAGTGTAGCGGGATTTTACCCCAAAAATTATTTGTTATAGCCGCCATAACCGCCGCCATAGCCCATTAATAACAGAATCAGTACTAAAAAGACAATCCAAGAATTACTGCCAGATCCACCACCGCCATAATAGCCCATAAAAATTACCTCCTTTTATTAATTTAGTACACTATATGTCAATTCAGCCAATTCCGTTACAGCCCTTTGTAATTTTTTTCATTAATTGCCGTAATATGTATATAAATAGAGTATTAAAGAAGACAGGGGGACAGGTCCCTTGTCTTATACAGAAACCAAGAAGGGGCCGTTGCCCAATAAACTGAAGAATTCTGGTGCAACAGCCCCTTTTTAAGTTTAGAAATTTGCCGCCCAGGTTACCAGCGGCAACTCAAACTTACTGGCAAAATGTGGACTTTCTGGCCGTACTCTAATGGTATAGCCTAGGGTGCCTTGTTCTAGGTTTAAACTTCCTCTAAAACGATGCACACCTTCTGAAATTTGTTCTACATACTGCATTTGAACATTATTAACGTTGTTGAGAGTACTGCCATCCTCACTGCCATAAACTATCTCCACGCTGACATCTTTATGCCAAATGGGACCAAGTTTTACCTGTGCCTCCAGGCTCAATTCTTCACCCACAAACATATTGTCCTTACCGTTGGTCTCCACCGACTGAATCATCACCTGATGCCAGTTTTCCATAATGAACTGCTTAAAGCCCTTCACTTTAGCGGCAATTTCATAATTATTGCTTTGGAATTCGATACCACGATTGATACAATTAACATAATAATCATTGGTATAGTCCTTAACCATTCTTTCGGTGCTAAATTGCCACGGAATGGTCATCAAACATTCTTTCATCTTGGTAACCCATTCTTTAGAAAAACCATCCTTATCCCCGTAGTAGCTGGGAATGATCTGATCCTCTAAAACTGAATATAAGTACATAACATCATCGCGATCCTGCTCTTCTTCGCTGGGATATTCTTTATCTTCACCAATGGCAAAACCATTATTGCCATTGTAACCCTCCGGCCACCAACCATCCAGCACACTGCAATTTAAAACTCCATTTAACCCAGCTTTCATCCCACTGGTGCCACTGGCTTCCATTGGCCAGCGGGGAGTATTTAACCAAACATCTACACCTTGAACTAAGTGACGCGCCATATTGATGTCATAGTTTTCTAAAAACACAATCTTGCCCCTAAACCGCTCATCATTTGAGGCCTCATATATCAGTTTGATTAATTCCTTACCAGGGTGATCTGCCGGATGAGCTTTGCCTGCAAAGATAATCTGCACTGGTTTGTCCTGATTGTTAAGCATCCGTGACAAGCGTTCCCTATCCCTAAATAAAAGTCCTGCCCTTTTATAGGTGGCAAACCGCCGGGCAAATCCAATGGTCAAAGCTTCGGGATCAAGATAATTTTCTACGTCTTTAATGCGGTTTAAGGATTCACGGTTGCGTATCCGTTGGTTTCTAAGATTTTGTCGCAAATAATCTATGCTTTTCTTCTTTAACTCCTTATGAACATGCCATAGTTGTTCATCCGGTATATTTTTAATTTTTCCCCAGATACTTTGATTTGATATATCTTTATGCCAATCGTCACCAATATATTGGTCAAATAAATTGCTCAATTCTTGGGCCAACCAGGTTTTGGTATGCACACCGTTTGTTACCGAACCAATTGGCACTTCTTCCAGTGGAATTGGCTGATACATGTGATGGAACATCTTGCGTGATACTTGCCCATGAAGTTTGCTAACTCCATTGGTATAACTGGATAAATTCATAGCCAAAAGTGTCATGTTAAATTTGTTACTGCCATGATCCATAGCCAATTTCATAAAGTCATCTCGGCTCATGCCCATTTGGCCATAGATATTGTGCAAATATTTTTCCACCATTTGCGGTTCAAATTTGTCATGACCTGCCGGCACTGGAGTGTGGGTGGTAAATAACGTATTGGCCTTCACTGCCTCTTTGGCAGTGGCTAAGGGCAACCCTTGACCTACTAATTCCCGTAAACGTTCACAACACAAAAAGGCGGCATGGCCTTCGTTTATGTGCCAAGCGAAAGGAGTTATCCCCATTGCCCTAAGGGCTTTTACTCCACCAATACCCAAAATAATTTCCTGGGATATACGCATGTCATTACCGCCACCATAGAGTTGTCCTGTAAGCATTCTATCTTCAGCACTATTCATCTGTATATCCGCATCCAGCAGGTATAGAGTGACCACACCAATCTTTACCTGCCAAACCTTAACATAAACCTGACGGCCTGGGAAATCCAATTCAATGATCACATCTTTTCCCTTGTCATCAGTAACGTGTTTAATGGGCATTTCCGCAAAATTTAAACAAGGATATTCAGATTGCTGAATACCTTCGTTATTAATTCGCTGTGTAAAATAACCTTGTTTATACAACAATCCCACCGCCACAAAGGGTAGGCCTAAATCACTTGCTGCTTTACAATGGTCACCAGCCAATAGCCCCAGTCCACCAGAATAGATGGGTAACGATTCATGTAAACCAAACTCAGCAGAAAAGTAAGCAATGGGATTACCCTGTTGATTGGGATACTGTCTTTGAAACCACTTTTCCTCACTCATGTATTGATCATAGCTAAAAAACACCTGGTCGTACGCCTGTAGAAACTCTTGGTCATTAATTACTCTATTCAGATCTTGCTGTTGTACATGTATCAAAAACTTTACTGGATTGTGGTAAACATCCTCCCAAAGTTTTTCATTAATTTTTCTAAAAAGTTGCGTAGCCAACGGGTTCCAGCTAAACCACAGGTTGTAAGCCAATTCCTGCAATCTGCCAATGCGCTCCGGTACTTTTGGATTTACTGTAACTGCCCTAAAATAATACATTCCGACAACCTCCAGAAAATATAATCTTCATTAAAAATTTATATGTATTGTGCCAATAAAATGTACCATCAATTCATCAAGTTTTTCGCAAATTTTCTACTATACTATTTTTTGCTTTTTTTTTGATTATAAAAAGAGGAATTGTTAAAGCCATGTCTAATTAGATTAACAATAGAAAAATTTCACAAAATATAAAAAAGGGGTGATCTAATGGCACGGGCGGGATTTAAAAATAGGAAAAAGGTAAAAATGTTGCTGTATATAGATTACAACACCCAAGTTTTTGAAGACTTCATTATTGGACCTGTGAATAACCGGGTTAAAATTTTTAAACGCAATGACCTATACTTTATAGATCGCATGGATGGAACTGCACCCACCGGTTATAATCGAATTAAACATTTGGTTAATGATATGGATAATGATATTTTAGATCACTTGGATAAATTAATATTTTAATACTAAAAATAATAAAGCCGGGATAACTCCCGGCTTTATTAGGCAAGCTCTGCTTGCACTAACTGTTCTACCTCACCATCTTGGGGAAAACGGCCTAGTTTTTTCTTGCTAAAAAGCAGTTTTTCGTTAAATTTCACTTCAAAGACCCCGCCACCCGAAGGAATTAACTCTAGTCCAGACAGGTTGTGTTTGTATTGCCGCAATAATTTTTCTGTCAAACTGACAGCTTTAGCTAAATACCCTCAAGCAATACAGTACTCAATAATAATTTTGTTAGCCACAACATCATCCCCTATTTTATTTTATTTTTATCCATCATACCAAACAAATATTAATCAATCAATTTAGGCCAACTTTTATTTATTAGGCAGGAAAAGCGCTCTGCAGGCTAGTATATTTTTACTATGATGATTAATGATATTTGGTATTTGGGAAAAGGACATTGGGCAACTTACACTGAAGATAGCTCCATTGCCGAACAACTTCATAATCTTACCGATGTACATTTGGTCACTGTATATCGGCATATAAAGAAGAATGATATTTTGGCCATGCAATTTACTTTCTATGACCAAGGCTTAGAAAACCACCAGCAACAATCCATTCTGTCTGTGGTTTGCTCGATAATGGGTTTAGATTTCAAACGCGTATTATTATTGAAACAGCGAGGTGACTCTTTACCATATTCCCGTAGATATTTGCCAAAGGGAGATCAGGTACAATTGCCCTTTAATGTTAATGGCCAAAGTACTAGAAAAGTGAAAAAACGGAAAAAAACTAGCCATTAAAAAAGGAACCGCAAGCGGTTCCTTTCGGTTATTCCTTATTCTTCTACAATTGTTACCTTATTCATCTTAGTGCCGGGCTTAATTTTATCCACTGCATCCATACCTTCAATTACTTGACCAAACACTGTATGCACGCCATCCAAGTGGGGTTGGGGTTCATAAACAATAAAGAATTGGCTACCACCGGTATCTTTACCGGCATGGGCCATGGATAATGCACCACGAACGTGTTTATTAGGATTGCCCTCGGTCTCACATTTTATGGTATAACCGGGGCCACCAGTGCCGGTGCCATAGGGGCAGCCGCCTTGGGCCACAAAACCAGGAATAACCCGATGGAAGTTAAGACCATCATAAAATCCTTTTTTAATTAAAGATTCAAAATTTGCCACAGTGCCGGGGGCATCTTTTTCAAATAATTCTATAACGATGTTCCCGTTATCTGTCTCGATAATTGCCTTTTTCATTGGTTGTAAAACCTCCCATCATTTTTCACACAATACTATTATATCCTAACTTTTTGACAAATACTACCTATATAATAAATATTGACAATCTTATTTAACTTAGTTAAACTCTAATATAAGTCATCTCTATCAGGAGTGAAAATAATGAGTAATCAAATAAAAAAGTCACGTAACCTGGCGGAGCTTTTTGTGCGGGTTTTTGAAAAAATAAAAATAGAATCACGCCGCCACCTGTGTGAAGAAATTGACATCACCCCTTCGCAATTTACCGCCCTAAAATACCTAAATCAACATGACAGTAATTTACTAAGTGATTTAGCCGAAGGATTATTAATCAGTAATGCAGCAGTAACCAAAATGACCGATCGGTTAGAAAAAAAGGGACTGGTTAAAAGGGTTAATCATGCCGGTGATAGACGGGCCACCGTACTAAAGTTAACAGCCCTCGGAAAAGAACTGGTTTCTAAAGCTACCCAGGCCGAAACAAATGGTTGGAAAAAAGTTATTGACCGCATGAGTGAAACCCAAAGGGATGCGTTAATGCAAGGCATTCAAGCCTTTATTAAATCTGGTCTGATTGATATTCGGGACTATAATGAAATTTGTTTGAAGTGTGGCATCGAGCACCAAGACAGTTGTCCGTTGGAGTGTACCGCCAAGGAAAAACAAGACAATTTATCTCCTTTAAGTCACTAAAAATGCCAAAGAGGGCATGTATTTAACCGGCCTCTATCTTGGCATTTTTTTAATGTGAATTTTAATAAATCAATTGCAAAATATACACCAAAATAGTATACTTAAGCCAATACATATGTATGACATAAATCATCAAAAATTAATTTATTTTGCTGTACAATACTTGTATAAATTTTGGTTAATAAGGGGGATTCAAAATGTCTACACAAAATTCCATCAAAGTAATTGATCCTCAAGATTGGGGAAGCAATGTAGACACATTGCCTGGTTTTTATATAGATAGCGAGAAACTATCGGTAATACAAGACTTAATGTTTTCAAAGTTAAACGTTATGCTAACGGGCGATCCTGGCACAGGAAAAACCGAACTTTGCCAAAGGTTAGCCAATGCACACAAATTGCCCTTTCATCGGGTAAACGTCGGGGCAATCCGTACCCCCAGGGATTGGTTCGGCCATTGGGAATTTGTCGATGGTAAAACTGTTTTTGTTAAATCACAATTTGTCGATGCCATTCAACGCCCGGGCATCGTTGCTTTAGATGAGTTTAACCGAGTAACACCGGATATTCACAACTCCATATACACTATCCTTGACCATAACCGTGAAGTATTTATTGAAGAAACTAAGGAAACCGTTAAAGTACACCCCCAGTGTATATTTATCGCCACCGAAAACCGGGGCCGTAGTCATACCGGGATTTTTATGGAGGACGCCGCGGTGGAAGACCGTTTTGAAACCGTTAGGTTGGAATTGCCTCCGGTTGATATCATGACCGAACTACTGGTTAATAACCATGGGGTGAATACAGAGCAGGCACAACTCTTAGCCCGTATTACCCACAAATTAAATGATCTTTACCACGAAGAAAGTCTCAGCAAAGCCACCGGTTTTAGACCAGCCATTGCTGCTGCAGCATTGCTTCGCCGTGATCAGCCATTGAAAACAGCACTGAAATACACCTATGTGCATCGTTATTCACCGGACGGTGGGATGGACAGCGAGCAAACAACAGTGTTGCAGGTTATCCAAGCTTATTTGCCTTAATCAAACCCGTCAGTTGTTTAGCATTGCGCCAGGAGGTGATGCAAATGGCCAGTTTATCAGATTTCTGGCTCACCGGCAGTGGTTTGGATGCCACACCCAGCAAAGTAACCAGTCATGCCAAACTTTTTTCTACCGAAACTAGCGACCAGCAGGACGCTGACGAATCCCAAGCCTATACTCTGGTGGCAGTACTAAATGCTGTGGCCAGAATTGTGGATATTGTGCATGGGAAACAAAAATTTAAAGTAAACTTTTCATCCAAAGATATGGTAACGGACCTTTCCCAGGGGATTATTACGTTAAATGCCAAACCCATCATCAACCCTCCCGGGGGATACTCGCTGGCAGATTCTGTGGATGTGCTCACCGGCATGGCTTTACACGAAGCGGCTCACGCCCAATACACAGATGTTACCTTTTATACCGAAATACCAGGTAACCCCTTTATGGGGGCGGTGCGCAACCTGGTGGAAGATATTTATGTTGAGAGGTTAACTACGCTATTATACCCTGGCTACCAAGGTTATTTTAAAAAATATCGTTATTACACCTTTGATCTGGGTAAAAAGCATCCCCCGGAAATTAAAGGTGAAAATTTAATGGATTATGAATTGAACAAACGAACCGTTGATTTGATATTGATGTTACAATCAACCACCGGTTATGTATCTGATATCGCTAGGGTGCGCAAGGCGGCGGAAGTGGTTGACGCCCGTTTGACGGCATCAAAGTTTGAGCATTTGCTTAAAGTAAACCCCAGAAACTTGGCACTAAGAGTATATAACGAGTTATTTGGCAACATTATTCAACATGACGTTGCCTACAGCAAGCCGGTAAATTTTATTGACCAGTATAACGATCAAAATAAATATAATGGTTCTAAAAATACCCAGGATAATAACGCCAGCATCTCAGAAAACATGCAACAGATGGTACAAAATCTGCGGCAGGAGGAAGTGCATTTAGCTAACCTAGATGAACTAAACAGTCAGGGCTACCACGAACCGGACACTCCCCCTGCTGCCATGGTTACCTTTAGAAAACCAGTGATTACTGAGGATGCGCCAGAAATTTACCGACAATCTCGCGAAACCATTTACCCGCATATTATTCGGTTAAGAAACAAACTAAGCTGGGCCAATACCAGGCAAGTCTTTAATCAATATGGTTTACCCAGTGGTGAATTAGATCATGATGCGCTATACCAAGCACCATTTTCCAATAAAATATTTAGTCGCTCCCAAATTATTGAAACCCGGACACGAAATTTAGACATGGCTTTACTGATGGACTGCAGTGCATCCATGACTAGCAAAATAACTGACAATATCACCCGCTTAGACTTGGCCCGTAACTTGGCTACACTTTTTGTGGAGGCCATGGAGCCCATAAATTCAGTCCAAACCTGGGTCTATGGATTCAGTCAAAAGGTACTGGTGGATATAACGGAACTTTACTCCCCCACTCTGAACAATAAACAACGGCTGGGAACGGTGGAGGCAGACGGTACTACCCCCGAAGGCAGTGCACTAAAACACTGTGCCAATCGGTTGCTGAAGGAAGGTCGCCAGTGGGTACCTAAAATATTAATTGTACTGGCAGACGGCAACCCCAACCCGGGCCGAGAAAAGAATTTAGTTAAAGAACAGGCCCGGCGCTTACAAAACATGGGTTGCAAATTAATCCACATATCCATCAGTGAACAGGTATCACCCTATGGTTACCAACACAGCATCCCTTGGAGCGATTACTATACAGTGATAAACCAATTTGGCAAACTGCTTAAAACCTTAGTGGAATCGGAGTAATTTATTAAAGGCACTAAATTCTGACTGAATTAGTGCCTTTTTTTGTCATAATATTATTAAAGCTTAATTTAAAATATCATAGATAAATCTCAAAAAATGTGTAATGCTATATAATATGTAAAACTTTTGTAACTTTTTCCCTATATAATGTTTGACAAAGGGGTGATGAAATTGAAAAAACCAATTATACTTCTCGTTGGAGCATTCTCACTGGGTATATTGGCCTTTGCCAACCAATCTTTGTTACAGGATAACTCTGTACCCCAGGTGGAAAGTAATGTCATTGCCCAACAGGCCACCAACGACAACGTTGAACCACCGGCAAAGCAAAATAAACCTGTTAATGAAGCGGTTAAAGAACCGGTGGCTGAAAAAGAAATCAAAACTGATAAAAACGCAGAACCAAAAGAACAAACCCCTCCGGTTCAACCGGATACTGATCAAAGTTACGCCCAGTATGACAATACCAAACACGGTTGGGGTTTTACTCGCAACGATCAACATCAACCACCCAGTGTTGGTTGGGTAGGACCGGTGGTCACTAAATACAACGGTTTTTATTTAGGCAATACCAATGAAAAAACCATCTATTTAACCTTTGATGAAGGATACGAAAATGGCTATACTAAACAAATATTGGACGTATTGAAAGCCAATGGCGTTAAAGCACACTTCTTTATTACTGCTGCTTACCTGAAAGATCAACCTGAATTGGTAAAGCGCATGATTGCCGAAGGACATATTGTGGGTAACCATTCGGTAAATCACCCCAGTTTGCCGGAGGTTTCCACCGAACAGGTAAAACAAGAGATCCAAGGACTGGAGAGCCAATTAAATGAATTGATAAACTATGACATGTACTTATTTAGGCCACCCCGGGGTGAATGGAGTGAAAGAACTCTGAAGATCACCGAAGATTTAGGCTATAAGTCAGTATTTTGGAGTATGGCCTATCAAGACTGGTTGGTGGATCAACAAAAGGGTTGGCAATATGCCCATAACCACGTTATGTCCAACATTCATAATGGTGCAGTAATATTGTTGCACGCCGTTTCCTCCGACAATGCCAATGCCTTAGATCAAATCATTAAAGACCTAAAAAGCGCGGGTTATACCTTTGGTGTAATCGGCAGGTAATGATAATATTGTTATATCAGGTGGCTAATTAATATAAAATGTGCAATAATATTTATAGGTACTAAAAGCAGACTTTTAGTACCTATATTTTTTAAGGATGATAGTATCAGAAATGTTCTTATAACAAAGGAGCATTATCATGACTGAAGAAGTGCGCTACCGGGTATATTCTACCCACTTGCAACAAAAGTTTGGCCAAAAGGTATATAAACTACCGGTTAATATGCCAGGCAATTGCCCTAACCGAGATGGTACTGTCGGTAACGGCGGTTGTATCTTCTGTGATGAAGAAGGTGCCGGTTTTCAATGCTTGCCCAATACTTTATCTGTGATAGAACAAATCAAAACCAATAAAAATTTTTTTAAAAAGCGCTTTAACGCCCATAAATTCATTGCCTATTTTCAGGCCTTCACCAATACATATATGCCGTTATCACAATTTAAGGCCAATATCCAGGCAGCTGTATCGGATTCAGATATTGTAGGCATTTCCATATCCACCAGACCCGATTGCATTAATGATCATTACCTTGATTTTTTATATGATTTGCAGCAAAATCATCCGCAGTCACTGGATATTAATATCGAACTGGGCTTACAAACGGTTAACTACCACTCATTAAAAAAAATAAACCGCGGCCATTCACTGGCTGAGTTTATCGATGCCGTTAACCGCATTAAAGCCCGGGGGTTTGAAATTTGTGTCCATATCATTTTAGATCTACCCTGGGACAACAAAGACGATGTCATTGAAAACGCCAAAATTTTATCGGCACTGGGCATCCATTATGTCAAACTACATTCACTGTATGTGGTTAAAAACACCCCACTGGGAGAGATGTACCAACGGGGCGAATTTGAGATTATATCACTGGACCAATACATAGACCATGTGGTTACTTTTCTTGAATACTTAGATCCCAACATTGTCATTCAACGTTTAGTTGGTAAAGGTCCCAGAGAGAAAAACCTCTTCTCCAATTGGGGCATCAGTTGGTGGTTAATTAAAGAAAGCATCGAAAACAGATTAAAGCATATTGATACTTACCAAGGCAAAAAATTCAACTATTTAAATGGCAAAGCAATTAAAGCTAAGTTTAAAGAATTTTAAAAACGGGGGTTATAGTTATGGGTGACGGCAAGATAAAATCTGCTTTAGAGAAAGCATTGGAACGGGCAGCTACTTTTCCTAGGTTATCTGACGAAGAATTACAGCGGATGGAATATGTACCAAAGGGTCAAGTTTTGGCAGGAAAGTTTTTGAATAATAATGGCATCACCGATGAGCTGGCCAGTTACTCTGCAGATAAATTGGTATATATTTACCAAGGCATGGAAGATACGCTGTTAAAAAATATTGCGCTACCGGAAGACGATAACACCATGCACTCAAATATTAAAGCGTTGGAAGGTTTTTATCTGATAAAAGAAGATAAACTAGCTTTACAACCTGTTGTGGAAGAACTACAGCATCTATTTAATTACTACCGACAAGCAGTTGAACAAACCAAAGCCTCGGTACAGGCTCAACTATTTCAAAAATTTCAAGCCGCCAGACAGCAGTTGGAAGCCCAATATGGTCAGCAAGTGGACTTTGACATGGAAAAACATCCCGAGTATAGAAACGAAATGTTAAAGGTTATTGGTCAATTGAACCAGCGTTTCGAGGGAGCATTACAAGCAACAAAGGATAAAATTAAAGCAATTAAATAAAGGGCAAAGGTAAAAGACACCTGGGTTTCGTTATTAACAATACATAAAGGGGCTGTTGCAAAAAAATTTGTAACAGCCCCTAGCCTCTCTTTATCTTTCCTAAAAAAATTTCTTTGAATTCATAAACCCTTGCACATTGTTCAGCGCCTCACCAAAACGTTGGAAGTGTACCACTTCCCGCTCCCGCAGGAAACGGATGCCATCTTTCAACAGTGGGTCATCCGTTAGGCTAAGCAATTGTTCATAGGCTTGCCGGGCCTTTTGCTCCGCAGCCATATCCTCCGTTAAATCAGCAACCGGGTCACCTTGGGCTTGAATGTAAGCTGCGGTCCAAGGTACGCCATTGGGGTCTACATAAAACAGTGCACTGTCATGGATCGCGTAGTGGCCACCTAGCCCTTCGCGCCTTAGTACTTCCACCGGTACACCCTTTAGCAGTTTATAAATCATGGTGGCAATCATTTCCAGGTGCGCCAATTCTTCTGTGCCAATATCTGTCAGCAGGCCGCGGGCTATTTTGGTGGGCATGGTGTAACGCTGATTCAGATAGCGCAATGCTGCTGAAAGCTCCCCGTCCGGGCCGCCGTACTGTGTAAGCAAAAACTTAGCCATTTTAACATCCGGTTGGCTCACACGCACTGGGTATTGAAGTTTCTTTTGATATATCCACATAGGGTAGCTTCCCTCCTAATATTCTATTTCCCATGGCCATGGTGTTTCAATCCACTGCCAAGGATAGCCCTCGGGGCAATGACCGTGAAGCATTAACGGTCCACAATACCGTTCATACTCCATAGTTAGTTCGTGAACTCTGCGGGCTGCTCTGCAATATTCCTCAAAGGCCCTTCTATCTCTGGGGTGTGTATCTAAGAAAAGCTGTAACTCGTAGCGCACAAAGCCCCATTCCATTAACTCCTGCAATAATCTCATGCATCTTCTATCTAAAGTTTGATTAGACATTATTTTACCTCCCTCCATAAAATTAACGCCGTTTTTTAGACTTCATCCGTAGGCGCTGATTGTAGTTTAGGTAAGGCTCAGGTATTACTGGAGGCTTTCTATCTAAATAGTAAGGACTATATAATTCAGGGAACATCGTTCCTCTTCTAAGGGCTTCATTGGGCGAATAGGTGCGTCCAAATATCTGCCAAGGGATATAAGCGTAACCTAAGCACTGTAAGGGATAGTATCTACCCGGATAAGGATAGGGCTCGCATCTGTGACCATTGGGACAATCAGGCTCAGGGCCAGGGGCAGGACATTCTGGATAGTCATAATCTGGATCAACCTCTGGGCACTCTGGATAATCATATTCCGGCTCTTCTTCAGGGCAATCTGGGTATTCTGGGTAATCATACTCTGGTTCTTCTTCAGGACACTCCGGATAATCTGGATAATCCGGATAATCATATTCTGGCTCTTCTTCAGGGTATTCAGGATAGCCGGGATACCCCGGTTGGCAATCTGGGTATTCCCAGCCCGGTTTGTGTCCCGGGCATTGAGGACCATCCGGCTGACCTGGACATTGATTGCTATTATCCCACTGCCCAGCATTTTCAGATACAAACTGTTCCTCTGCCGGCACAGTGTCATCAACCACAAATCCGGCCTTTTGTTTTGGTGTTTCTTCTGCTATAGGTTCTTCTATAGGTTCTTCAATATTAATTTTCTCTTTAGTGGGAGAACCAAATAATTTGTCTGGAACTTCCTTAACCTTCTTTTGAGGTCTATCGTTGTTTGGCTTGAAGGTTATTTGCATAAAGGTACCTCCTTCGAAACATTTTTGATATAATATGCACTCATTCCATGGATTGCCACAAATAACACAATATTAATTAATTTGGAACTTTACTTGTGGTATTATCTTTAAAGTTTTATAATTTAATAGTTAACTTAATCAATTGTCAACAGGAGTGAAGGACTAAATGGATAGTTACAACGGATTAGATACAGTAAATTATATAAACCAACTCACCGTTTACCGTGACTTGCTTAATGATGATGTGCTACAGGCAATGTTAGCATTTATAAATAGCATTAATAAAAATAATGCTCAGCCCCAGTATGGCCAGTTGTTTTTTATACTGAGCACAGCAATGGAAAATGATGATCATTATGTAAATGATGGTTGGCAAAATCACCTCTTAAATTTAATAATCATGGCGAATAACCCCTTCACCCGGCAAGCAGCCACTTACGGGGTTAACATTAGTCCATCCCTACGAAATGCTGCTATCCAGGACCTCCGCTTTCTGCAAAGTTTATTTAACTTAAACGCCCAAAAAATATGTAAAAATTTAATTAATATTCCTTTGTGGGACAACCTCTATCATGTTGGTAAATTATCAAAGCAAAATTTTAGCGCCTCCAATACAGCGAGCGCCTTAATCAATGCAGCAGATTGGGGAGATTGCGTAGATTTATTAATCAATCACTATCACCGAGCTGGAGTAGGAATATTTGGCCGTTTTCACACGCTATTGTGGGATGGCGAAAAGCAGAATGTTATCGGTGTCAATAACCCGGATCCCATCAAGCTATCGGATTTAATTGGCTATGATTGGGAGAGAAAACAAATCGTTGATAACACCGAAGCATTTATAAAGGGTTACCCAGCAAATAACGTTTTGCTCTATGGTGATCGCGGCACAGGTAAGTCTTCCACCGTCAAAGCACTGGTGAATAGTTATGGTACCGATGGCCTAAGATTGATTGAAGTACCCAAACAGTACTTGGCAGATTTTCCGGTAATTATTCGCCTACTAAGTACACTGCACCAATACTTCATTTTATTTGTGGATGATTTGTCATTTGAAGATTTTGAAGTGGAATACAAGGCCTTAAAGGCAGTTTTAGAGGGTGGCGTGGAGACCAAACCTAAAAATGTTTTAATTTATGCCACCTCTAACCGGCGTCACTTAATTAGGGAAAGCCATAGTGAACGCCAACAGGATGACGTGCATGCCGGTGACACTATGCAGGAAAAGCTGTCACTGTCTGATCGGTTCGGATTAACGGTCACCTTTATTTCGCCTAATCAACAGCAGTATTTAGCCATTGTGGAAGGATTGGCCACCGGTAGGGGATTAAATATTCCTAAAGAAGAGTTACATCGCCAAGCAATACAATGGGAATTGCGACACAGCGGTCGTTCAGGCAGAGTTGCGCGACAGTTTGTGGATTATTTGGAGGGTACACTTAAATAGAACAAAAGAAGCTGTTGCAAAGTTTTGCAGCAGCCTCTTTGCTAATCACCCCACCACAAAACGGTGGGCAGTAGCCCGTCGCGCTCCCTTTCCCGAGAATCCATCTCCACCAAATCGCGGATGTCCGGGCTTTTCAATAATTCCTGCCAACACTGGGCCACCACCTCAATAAAATCTGGCCTTAATGCCATATTGTCTTCAATCAGGGGGCAGGTATATGGTAACGCTAAGGTTTCATGAATTAACAATAGGGTATTATCTTTTAATAAGTGCGGCGCCAGAGGAAAAAAGCGACAACTTAGCGGGCGTTTTTCCCGCGGGCAAGGTTTTGTGCAGCTAACAAAGTTAACCGGTGCCTGCCAAGATTCTGGGAAATTATCCTCCCGGGGGTCCCGTTGCTCCCATTGCAGCCAATCTTCTCTTTGGCTAAACATCACTTCTTCGCCGGGAAAAAGGTACATACCTAAAGAATTATCACTGTCAGAACGACAGCAGATACCACCACACAACTGGCCACAGTCACCGCTTAGTGGGGTAACATCGGCGGTTAATTGATAAAGTTTTTGATAATCTATTTTATTTTTAGACATCAGAACCGTCTCCTAAAATATATAATTTTAATGTCAACCAATTAATAATTGCTGCATATCCATCGGCAGTGGCGCAGTTAGCTGCAGTGGCTCTTTATTTATGGGGTGAGTTAACATAACATAATGGCAATGTAGCGCTTGACGATTTATGGTGTTCCTTTGTCCGCCATATAAATTATCTCCTAAAAGTGGATAACCAATAAAGCTCATATGCACTCTAATTTGATGGGTGCGCCCTGTTTGCAGCCTTACCTTAACCACCGTGTTGTCCTTTAGATGTTGTTCCACTTGATAATGGCTTACTGCATGCCGCCCATCCATGGAGACCATTTGTTTAATTTTGTTATCGGGACAACGGGTAATGGGCAGTGCGATTACACCCCGGGGTTGTCTGACCCTCCCCTGCACCACCGCTGTATACTGTCGAACAAACTTGTTGGTATGCAACTGTTGGGCCAGTTGATAACCAACATAGGCGTTTTTAGCAATCACCACCAAACCGGAAGTATCTCGGTCCAGCCTTGAAACCGGTTTAAAACACAACGGCTGTTTTTGCTGTTGATAGTGATATAACACTGCATTGGCCAACGTATTACATGGTTCATGTTTTAACGGGTGTACCAGCATACCGGGGGGCTTGTTTGTCACCAGTAGGTGTTCATCTTCATAAATAATGTCTATCTCCATTGGCTGGGGGGTGATGTCGGTTGCTTCACTGGGTTTTATATTGATATGAATTACATCTCCCAATTGCACCCGTTGATTTAAATGCACCCTCTGCCCATTAATCTCTACCCCTGCATGCCGCTTAAGTTTACGAATCATGCTGCGAGAGAATCCCAACTTGTTATGCAACAGGCTTTCTACAGTGTGTCCAACGCTATCGTTTGCTACCCGGTGGGTTAGTTCCATTGGCTCACCCCTATGCTGAAAATATAAAAAGAAAACACCAGGAATTATCATCCTGATGTTCTCCAACTGGAGCGGAAGACGGGGTTCGAACCCGCGACCCTCGCCTTGGCAAGGCGATGCTCTACCACTGAGCCACTTCCGCATAAAATGGCGGAACTGACGGGACTTGAACCCGCGATCTCCGGCTTGACAGGCCGGCATGTTAACCACTACACCACAGTTCCACTTTAAATTTTTTAACTGGAGCGGAAGACGGGATTCGAACCCGCGACCCTCGCCTTGGCAAGGCGATGCTCTACCACTGAGCCACTTCCGCATAAATGGCGGAACTGACGGGACTTGAACCCGCGATCTCCGGCTTGACAGG